>DASXPZ010000372.1:0-4112 GCA_036493275.1 Pirellulales bacterium | reverse complement strand
TCGATCGCCACCAGTCGGCGATTTCACGCCGTGAAACTCAGTTCCGACGAGCTCTACAACTTTCCGTTGCTCATCATGACGGGCGAAGGCGCCTTTCAATTAACCGACGCCGAGCGGAAAAACCTCGTCCGCTACATCGAGCGCGGCGGATTTCTGCTGGCGTCGTCGGGATGCTCCTCGGAAGAATGGGATCGCTCATTCCGCAAGGAGATGGCGGTGTTGTTTCCCAAGCAACCTCTGGCGGCGCTGGCCATGGATCATCCGGTATTTCACACCGTGAGCGATATCAAGGAGCTGCAGGCGAGACACGGCGTTCCGCGACCACTGCAAGGCGTATCGATCGGCGGTCGGCTGGGAGTTCTCTATTCTCAAGACGGTCTGAACGATACTTCGCACACCCAAGGCTGCTGCTGCTGTGGCGGTAACGAAATCTCGAACGCGATCGACGTCAACGTTAATATCCTGGCGTACGCCTTAACGTACTGAGAACGAGTTGTCATGGCGTCCCCGAGGCGCTGAGCCCGATTTTTTCTAAACGCTTCGAGAGCAGCCATGTCGGTTTCTATCGAAAAACCTGCGACCAGCCGCCGACGCAGCGTTTCGCTGCGCGCGCTCTGCGCAAGTCTGATCGCGTGCGCGCTCGTCGGTTGTCAGCCGGGGAATGGCGCAACGGGCGCCGCGGAACCGCGGTCGCTCTCGCTGTTGGTCAGTGGCGACACGCAAGGCTGGATCATGCCCTGCGGTTGCACTTCGAATCAATCGGGTGGTTTGGCGCGGCGCGCCAGTTACGTCGAGCGCCTGCGCCGCGGCGGCGACGTGATCGTGGCGGACGTGGGAGGAGCGCCGGGTGGAACCAGCCGCTACGATCGTGTCAAATTCGTCGCTATCTTGGCCGGCGAAGTCGCGATGGGCTCTGCCGCGCACAACCTGGGGGCGGCCGAGTTGAATTTCGGCCCGGATGAGTTGCGACGCCTGGCCCATGAAACCGGCGCGCCGCTACTCTCGGCAAACGCCTTCGATAAATCGGGCGCGCGGATCGCCCCCGCGTTTCGCATTCTCGAAGAGTCGGGGCGGCGCGTGGCCATCATCGGCGTCGTGTCGCAGCAATACGCCACGCGCGAAGTCTCGGTCAGCGAGCCGCGCCAAGCGGTGCTCGAAGCGCTCGGCAACTTCGAGGCGCCTGCCGACGCCGTGGTGGTTCTGGCGTACGCACCGACCGAAGAGTTGGAAAGCCTCGCCGCCGCCCTCCCGGAGGTCGATCTGGTGATTGGCGGTCCAACTCGCCAGAGCATCACGCCCCGATTGGTCGGAACGCGCACCCAACTGGCCGCCGTAACGAACAAGGGCAAGTTCCTGGCGCGCTTCGACGCGCCGGCGCCCGGCGCGGCGCAGCCTTGGCAGGGGCAAATCGTCGACATCAATGGCGCCCTCGCCGACGATCCGAAGCAAATCGCCAATCTGGATCGGTATCGGAAAGAACTAACGCGGCTCGATCTTTCGGCCGACGAAACTAGTTTTGCCGCCGGCTTCTCTGGACCAATCGGCGGAGAATATCGCATAGCGGGGACAGATTCCTGCCGCCAGTGCCACCAGAGCGATTGCAAGATCTGGGATCAATCCTCGCACGCCGCCGCCTGGGAAACGCTCAAAAGCGAGCGTTGGGAAGTCGACTCCGATTGTCAGCGTTGTCACACCACCGGGTATGGCTTGCCCGGCGGATTTGTATCCGCCCAGCGCTCGGTGAATCGGATTGCGGTGGGTTGCGAGAGCTGCCACGGCCCGTCGCAGGTCCACGCGCAAGATCCGACCCGGGGCGCCACCTATGTCGCACGCGACCAATGTCAAACGTGTCACGATCGAGATAACAGCCCCGCGTTCGCTTTTGAGAAATACTGGGGCGAGATTTCGCACGGAGCGGCTGAAGACGGCTCAAAAGCTGAACGTTTGCCTCTCCAAACCGAGGCGTCGCCATGAACATACGCCTACCTATCGTCGTTGCATTACCGCTCTTGATGTTGATCATCAGCGGCTCGCCGGCGCAAGAGCCAACCAGTCCTCCCCCCGTCGAAGGGCTTCAGAAGAAAAATACGGCGCCGCCGGAGGCGGGCGAAAAGCTCCTGACGAAGTTCGACGAATCGAAACAGGGCGCCCTCGCGTGGGAGCGGAGCCTGGCAGCCGGCCGCAAACGAGCGCTGGCCGAGAAGCGTCCGCTGCTGGTCGTCGCGGGGGCTCCCTGGTGTCCGCATTGCACACGTCTCAAGAAGGAAATGGATAAGCCTGAAGCACAGACAGCGTTGCGCCGGTTTGTGCTGGTTGAACTGAATGTGGATGACCATCCAGCCGACGCGCGGGAGCTGTCGGTCTCGGGAATTCCGGCGTTGCGGATCATCGACGCGCGTGGACAGGTAATCGCTTCGAAGGAGGGATACCAGTCCGCGGATCAACTCGTCGACTGGCTGGAAGAAGGCGCCGAATCCGCCCCGCCTGAGCTTCCGGAATTCCTGACCGCTACCGACAAACCGGATGAAGCCGCCATCGCCAAGTTGATTGCGCAAATGGCGCACGCGGACGCTTTGCGACGCGAAGCAGCCATTCGCCGATTGCTCCCTTATCCTGAGATCGTCGCCAAACCGACAGTCGGAGCGTTCCGCGAAGGGAAGCTTGCCGCCCGGCTTGCCGCGCTTGAACTACTGCGCGATTGGAAGGCGCCGATCGCGGGACTCGATCCCTGGCGGCCTGAAACGCTCACCGACCAGCGACTCGCTGCGCTCGATGAGTGGGTGCGGGCCAACAAACCGGAACGTCCGGCCGTCCGCGAGCTTAGCGAGCAGGAACGGAGCGACGTCGAGCGCGACCTGGCGCGGTTGATCGCAGCCGACGACGCGGACGTGGAAGCCTTGCGCGAGCGTCTGGCGCGCTGGCGTACGGCGATTCTGACAGAGGTCGCAGCGGCGTCGCGATCCGCGGCCGACGACGCGGCGCGCGAGCGGCTACAAGCCCTCCGCTACAGACTGTTGGCGTCCGACGCGCTGGCGCTGGCCTGGCCGGGCGGGCTGGATCGCCTTTCCAGCACGCGCGGCGAACTGCGGCGCGACGCCGTCAGCGAACTAGTCCAACGGGCCACGACGGCCGATGACGCGTTACTGCTCGAGTTGTTCAAAGATCCTGATCCGTTGGTCCGAGAGCTCGCGCTCTCCGGCTTGCAAAAGGTTGCCGGCGACGGGTCGCACAGCGCTTTGGCCGGTCTGCTCAATGATCCGGAGCCCAACATGCGCGCCGCCGTGCTTAAGCAGCTCGCTGAAAAGCCGGCTTCTTCGTTGATTCCCGTGATCGCGGCTTACACAGAGCGCGAGCAGGATCCGGACTTGCTGATTCATGCAATTCGCTTTCTCAAGGCAGCCAAGGGAGAGGCCGCGTTTGCCCGCCTGGTCAAGTTGTTGGAGCACGAGAGCTGGCAGGTCCGCGCCGAGGCGGCCGAAGCGATCGCCGAAACCGCCGGCTCGTACAGAAATGACGACAGTCGGGCCAACGCTTACGTGGCGCTGATCGGACTGCTCGATGACGAGGACCCTTTCGTCATCAGCCGCGCTTTGGGAGGCATGCAGCGCGCCGATCTCGAAGCGGCGGTGGAACCGCTGACCAAGGTCATCGAAAAACATCCAGATCTTGCGCCGCGAGCGATCGAGGCATTGGTGTCCGGATCCACCATGCGACAAAAAGCGATACCCCATCTCCGCAAGTATTTAACGAATGCGAATCCGGCGGTCCGCGCCGCGGCGATCGAAGGGCTGTCGAACTCTGACACGGAAGTGATGGATGACCTGCTGATCGACGGATTGAATGACGCTGAATCGATCGTGCGGCAGGCGGCGGCGCAAGCGCTCGCCAAGCTGTTTAACGCCGCGGCCGAAGCGCACAACAATGGAGACACGACGTTCGCCGGCCCGTTTGAAGACGTTGCAGAGCCACCGTCTGGCGGCGGATTGGTTTCGAGAGCGCTGGAGTTCTTGGTCGGCGCAGCTCGCAAGAACCCGCCCAAAGCGGACAAGCCCGATGAACCAGTAAAGCCAGATGAGGTTGCGAAGTCGGCCGAAAAACAAGAAGACAAAACG
>DASXPZ010000371.1:0-2617 GCA_036493275.1 Pirellulales bacterium | reverse complement strand
ATAGAGCTTGATGTTGGCGGACGCTGCGGCGGCGCCCTCCGGCACTTCGACGACGCCCGTCGTGCCGCGAATGCCGAGCGAGGCGGTCGGCGTCGTGATCTGCATGCTGCCGGTTTTCGCGACCGCGGCGGCGACAAAGGCGATCGTGCCCTTGGCGATGTCGAATACGCCCGCATTGCCGGCGCCGCCTTCTTCATAGACGTAATTGTCGATGGTGACCTGGGCATTCGCCGACAGGCGGAACGTCGTGGCGTCGCTGAAGGTGATGCTGAGCGAGGAGCTCGCTTGCGTCTGCACGATGTCGTTGAGGTAGATATCGTCCTTGAGCTGCAGCGGTATGGCCTTGTCGTTGCGGGTGACGGTCGCCACCCCCGTGAGGGTGGCGACGTTGCCGATCGGCTCCTCCGGCGCGCTTTGCTGATCCGATGCCGCGGCGGCGCCGGGCGATTGTGGCGTCTGTGCTTGCGCCAGCCGCAAGCGGCCGGTTCTCGCAGCGGCCGCGACCGGAGCGCGAGCGGCCGAAGCCGGCGCGGGCACCGCCTGTGCGACCGACAGGCAGTCCAGCGCGAGAAAGCCGATAAGCCAGATCGCGCGTGAGAGCCGTTTGGATGTCACAAGGAGTTTTCCGGCAGGACGAAGCGGCGGGAATGAGAGGAGAGATTTCAGTCCGGTATGGCTGAATGCCGAATGAATGGGAACAGGCTTGCCGCCCGCAAGCCGGTACGATTTGCCGCTCATCCACATTGAAAAACGAAATCGCCGCGCCCGACACCGGGACGCGGCGATGCGTGATCCGCCGTTTGATGATCAGGGCATGATGATGCTAGCCGTGCTTCAGACCAGGTGTGATCGCGAGCGGCTTCGACGGCTTGCTCGACGGTGTGTAGTTGACGGGCTGGGCCGCCGGGCTGGGGGCCTGGAAGACCGATTTGCAGCCGTCGCTGAGCTGCGAATGTTTCTGCACCATGCAGGCCGTGATGCGGTCGACATTCGGGATGAACTCGCCGCACAACCGCATCGCATCGCCCGAGCACATCTGCTGCTGCTCCGGCGTATAGGCAAGCGCGCCCGTGGTCATGATGCCGAGTGCCAGCGCCGAGGCACCTAGGATTTGCGTGGTGCGGATGAAAGCCATTGGATATCCCCCTCTGTGAGCGCCGCCTGTGGCGCGAAGGACGCCGCCTCGGCGTCCGTGTTGGAGACGAGTTTTACGCCGCGGCCGTTTCGGCCGTTTTTCGCCGAGCAAGCAAAATGGTTTCGTCCGGAAGGGCAATTGTTTCGTGGCCGAAGGGGATGAACCTTTCATGTCTGGCGCCTAAGCTCGAGCAAGAGTGTCTCGCGAATAGCTTGGCTGTCATGTAGCTTGCGGTCATGTAGCTTGTTGTCTTGGGCTTAGATCACGTTCGAGGAAAACCTTGTCGCGCAACGGTATTCCGTCGATCAGCATCGCCTCCTTGTATCCTCGCAACGGGCTGAATGCATCCCTTACAATCCGGTACATCCGGAAACCAAGGCGCTGATAGAAGCGCAAATTGGCGATGTCCGCGGTTGCCGTCGAAACAATCAGCCGATGTCCGCCGCGGACGCGGCAGCGAACGACCGCAGCTTCGACCAAACTGCGTCCGATGCCTCTGCCCTGATGAGCTTCATTCACGGCCATGCTCTTGAGTTCGAACACGCCGGCGCTGTCGGTTTCGAGAATCTGAAGGTGACCAGTGATTGGATCGCCGTCTCTTGCGACCAGAATCTCTCCGCGCGAAATATAACTCGCGATCTCCTTCGGAGAGTCATCGCCAAGCGCAAAAAGAGGCGACAGTAACTTGCGGTCTCCCGTAAAGCTTTCGATGGGCATGGGAGCAATGCTTCCCTCCAGATCAGCCGGCACGCAACCCACTAAACTCGACCAGAAGAAGTTCACGGACTCGTGATCCGATCTTTTCGTGGCTGCGTAACAAGCGGCGGCTTCCGTCGAAGTTCTAGCGGGCGACATCCGTTGCCATCTGGAAAACGCTTCGTGGAGATAGCGACCTCATGATCAAACGCACCGCACTCATCCTGTCAGCCACCGTTGTCTCAGTCGGGCTTGGGCTGGCGCCCGCAGCTTTCGCCCAGGACAGCATGAAGAAAGACACGATGTCGAAGGACTCGATGTCCAAGGATTCGATGTCAAAGGATTCGATGAAGAAGGACGGCATGTCCAAGGATACGATGTCCAAGGATTCCATGGCCAAGGACGGCATGAAAAAGGACGAGATGAAGAAGTAGCTCTCCCAAAAACTGCCGCGCTCCGGTCCATCCGCCGAATTTGATGAGCCAAATGCCTGATCTCCTGCTTGCGCTGTTCGCCGGCATCTTGACGATTGCCGCGCCGTGCACGTTGCCGGTCCTGCCGATCCTGCTTGGCGCATCAATCGGCCAACGCGCCGGAGCGCGGCCTGCCTTCATCGTGGGAGGCTTTGTTGTCTCCTTTGCCTTTGTCGCGCTGGGATTAAACACCCTTGCGGCCGTTCTCGACTTTGATCCGGATGTCTTGCGCAAGGCCGGATTGTCGCTGCTGACAGTGTTCGGTGTGCTGATGATCTGGCCAGCGGCATTCGAGCGACTTACGGCCCCTGTG
>DASXPZ010000370.1:0-5354 GCA_036493275.1 Pirellulales bacterium | reverse complement strand
GTGGCGGTGAACCTGGGGAAGCTAGGTTTCCTGGCGGATCTGTCGACCGAGCAGTTTTGCGCCTCGCTCCCCAAAATCTGCCGCGGTGAGTTTCGCACTGTCGAGCATCTGATGTTCGAGTGCCGCATCGAGCGCAGCGGTCAACCTCTGGCCAGTCATCTCGGTTTGAACGAGGTAGCCGTGCTGGGCGGGGCGCCATTTTCGATCCTGGACGTGCATGTTTACGTCGACGCAGAATTAGTCACTACCTATAGTTGCGACGGGTTGATCATCAGCACGCCCGTCGGCTCGACAGCTCATAGCCTGTCGGCCGGCGGACCGATTTTGCGTAAGGATTTGCAGGCGTTTGTCGTGCTGCCAATCAGCCCGCACGCGCTGACCAACCGACCGGTGGTCGATTCGGCGGACCGGATCTTCGAATTGGCGCTACCTCGGCCGCACGCCGGCGCCAGCGTGGTGGTGGATGGCAGGATGGTGCATAACGTCACGGCCGAGGACCGAATTCGCGTTCAACGGGCCGAGCCCTGTTTCAAGCTGGTCGAAGTCGCCGGTCATGGGTATTATCGCACCCTGCGCGAGAAGCTCGGTTGGGGCGGACGGTTGCGTAGCGACGGTTAGCAGCGTCCGTTTAGGACCGATGACTGCCGTCTCGCCAGCAGGCGCCAATTCTATTCCACGGATTCCCTTGCTCGAAAGGATGCGAGCCGGATGACTCATTGCATTCGCGTTGCTCTCTGTTGGTCGCTGGCTATTATTGCGACTTCATCGAACGTTGCTCGCGCGGGGACTGGAGCGCCCGAGGTAGGCGCCAAGCCCAGCGGCGTCACGGGTCCGGCGGCGCCGGAGCCTCGACCGGAATTGCCCGGACCCAAATACCTTTTGCGATACAAATTCCAGCCGGGCGAAACGATTCGCTGGAAGGTTGAGCACCGGGCCGAGGTCCGCACCACGGTCAACGGCACAACGCAAACCGCTGAGACCTTGAGCAATTCGGTCAAGGTATGGCAGATCACGAGCGTCGACCTGGCAAAGAAGCAGGCGCGGTTCGTTCATTCGGTCGAGAGCGTCGACATGCGACAGGTCCTCAGTGGCCGCCAAGAGGTGCGCTATAACAGCCAGACCGACGCGACGCCGCCGCCAGGCTTCGAAGACGTGGCCAAGGACGTCGGCGTGCCGCTCAGCGAATTCACGATCGATTTACGCGGTTACGTTCTAGGGCGTCAGGAAAAACGAAAGGATTCGCGTCCCAGCCAGGGCGAAATCACCGTTCCGCTAGCCGACCAGGAAGTCGCGGTCGGCGAAGTCTGGTCGCAGCCCAACGTGGTGACGGTCAAATATAAAGACGGCTCGCCGAAGCAAATCAAGACGCGGCAAGACTACAAGCTGCTGGAAGTCGACAAGGGAATCGCGACGATTCAACTTGAGACAACGATTATCACGCCGATCAACGACCCGGCGATCGACGCGCAGTTGATCCAGCAAGTCGTCGACGGCGTGATCCGCTTCGATATCGACGCCGGACGAGTGGTCTCGCAGCAGACCGACGTCGACAAGCACGTGATCGGCTTTCAGGGCGACACGAGCAGCCTGCACTACGTGACCCGATTCAAAGAGCGCCTGACGAACGAAGAATCCTCAACCAGCGCCAAAGCGCCGACCGGCCCGCCGCCCCCAGGGGCGTCGCCAAAGACGGCGGCGAAAGAGCCTGGCAAGCTGCCAACCGGCGCGCAGTCGGCCGTCAGGCCATCGACGCTGAACAAATCTCCGGCGGCGCAAACCGCGCGTGGGCCGGCGACCAAGCGCGCCGCCTCCCCGCAGCCCAAGAAGCCGTCGACTGGGGCGAGCCCGCCTGCGAAGAACTCAACGCCAAGCAAGACAGCCCGTCGCACTCAGCCGGCGGCGTCGCCACCGCCAGCGAGCCAGGCGCCTCCAAAGCCTTCGACCGCGCCGGCGGGTGAATCGCCGGCGGACGACACCGACCCCGACGCCTAGCAGCGCTTCGAACCGTGTCCTGTCAGCTCAGTTGGAGGCGCCGGCCAACGGGCTCACGCTTTCGGCGGTTCTTTCCCATGATCGTGATACGGCGATAGCATTGCTGCCACCCAACGCCGTTTACCTGGTTCACTTAACCGGGCTTCTGCGCGACCCTCTAAACGCGGCCACTCGGCATACCGATACAACTGCTACTACCCACGCTTAGGGGCTTAGCGATCGGTCGATTGCTATCTCGTCCCCCCTTTCGGCGCTGCGGATCTCGCTTTGAATCATTCACGGGCGCCGTTCGGGCTGCGCTTTACTTCATGAGAGCCAACATGCGACAGACCCTGTGTGCGACGCTCGCGTCGGCCGCAATATTCATAGCCTTTCCTCAGGCGTTGGCCTTCGCGGGGCCGACGCCACCCCCGGCTGCGCCAGACGAGACAGACAATTCATCTGCCCCGGACACAGATCTCAAGGAAGACGCCAGACATTCGGATGTCGAGGCCTCTGCGGACGATTCACTGCGATTGGATCCGTTTGACGTCGGCGCCCCTGTCGAGGACGCGCGTCACGCGCCTCCATTGGCGACACCTAATCTGCGAAAGTCTTCAACGAAGGCGCCGCGCATCGAGAACGCCGTGGACCCAGAAGAGACGTCTACCGAGCCGGCGCCGCGTGGGCCTGCCAGGTCCCCTGCGGCGCGCCGGCAGTCCACGTCAGACTCCAGAGTTCAGACGGTTGCCCCCAAATCCAAGCAGCTGTCGACAAGGTCGATCGCGCCGGGCGCCCCGTCGCGCGCGGCTCGTCCCATGCCTCCCGCGGCCCCTGGCCAAGATCAGGAGCTGGACGACAGCGGCGTGGGGAACGGGGCCGACGCGCCCGTTCCGCTGCCGGCGGATGAGGAACCCTCTGCGAAGGAGTCGATCCGGCGAACGCCGAGCAAATCGGCAATCAGGCCGCTCGAAACGCGCCCGTCGCAGCTCAACCCGCAGATGATCAGGCTTCGCAATCAAGTTCGCTCGGTGCTGGGGTACTACCATCAGAAGCATTTGAATACTCGCGATCATAATCCGTGGGAGGTAATGCACTCGATCGTGGCCTACGGCGCCGCGTCGCAATTGGATCGCCCGGGCTCGAAGGGAGATCCGGTCAACTCGATTTGCTGGATGTGCTGGAACGGCGATTGCAAAGGGATCCACATTCTCGATATCGAAGATGGCCGCGTGGCCGCTCGCCGCGGACCCTACGTGCAAGGCCATCCCGGTCAGTTTCTGGCGATCTTGGCGCAGTCGCGAATTGACACGTATTGCCCTATGAAAGTCAAAGGGCAGGAATTCATTCTCGAAGATCTGATCGAATCGGAGAAGCTCGGCTGTCGTCCGAAAACCGAGCTAACGTTCAAGCTGATCTCGCTGGCCCATTATCTAGAGATCGAGGATCATTGGACGAGCTCGGACGGGCAGGAATGGTCGATCGACCGCCTGGTGAAAGAAGAACTGGCGCAGCCGATCGTCGGCGCGGCCTGCGGCGGCACGCATCGCCTGATGGGTTTGGCCTACGCGGTCCGCAAGCGCGAAACTTCGGGACTGCCAGTGACGGGCGAATTCGCTCGGGCTCGCAAGTTCCTTGATGATTTTCATCGCTATGCCTTCAAACTTCAAAATGGCGACGGCTCGTTCAGCACCGAATGGTTCAAGGGACCCGGCTCGCGGCCGGATTTGCCACGCCGCATCCAAACCAGCGGACACATCCTGGAATGGTTGGCCTATTCGCTGCCGGTGGATCAGTTGGATAGCCCGCGAATGGTCAAGAGCGTCAGCTATCTCAGCGGCGTTCTCAACAGCGGCAAGGGAGAGGACTGGAGCGTGGGACCGCTGGGCCACGCGCTGCACTCGTTGGCGATCTACGATGATCGATACTTCCGCCAGTTCGACGCTCCGTTGGATCCACTGGAAGCAGTCGATGATCTACACGAAGACGAACGAATCGTCCCGACCAGCGCCACGGCGCCTGTCGTCGACGAATTCGAAGCCGACGCCGAGAGCGAGACGGACGACATCGGGCCACAGGAACCCGCTCCGGCCGAAACCGGTAGCCGCATTCGTTTAATCAATCCGTTGAATGGATCGGCGCCTTCTCGGCCGGGCGCTCGCTAGGAAGCAATATTTGACAGTGCGTAGAACGGGGCGGCCGACAGCGCGCTGTTGCTCAGCGGGGCGAAACCCCGTACATTCTTCGGCACATCGTCACGTGGCGGCGGGACGACCATTTCCGCAGTTTCTTGCGGCGCCACCGGCGGCTAGCAGACCGGGGAACTATTCCCTGGACAGTGAAACCCTGCGGTCGAGGATTGTTCCGAACGAATGAAGCCCCCACGCGCCAGCGATGAATTCCTCACCGTTCTGGGGGCGGCGCTGCGCTTGGCCGACGCCGTTCATGTCGAAGCCGTGCTGTTGCTGTTGGAAGCGCCGGTCGATTGGCAACATCTCAAGCAACAAACTCCCGGACGCCGTTTGCTGTTGGCCGCGGACAGCGCCCCGGCGCTCGAAGGCGCCGACGAGGCGGGCTTTCCGACGATCTTGCTCCCTGACGCCGCCAATACGCCCGTGCATGAGAAACTCTCCCAAGCGCTGCTCAACGCGGTGGCGGACGAGCTGGTGCCGAGCGGGGCGCGAGTCGTCGCGGTGTATGGCGGCTTCGACACGCAGTCGATCGATTCGATCAGCCTGGTCGACCTGAGCGACCACCTGGGCCGGCTCACGGTTCGCGATCTGCGGCAGTTGGAAACCCGAGTTCCGCTCGACACGCTGCAAAGCGTGCTCAACCTGGCGCTCGACATTGGTCGTGAGGGGCGCGAGGGAAAACCGGTCGGCACTTTGTTCGTCGTCGGCGACACGGCCAAAGTTCGCAAGATGAGCCGCTCGGCCAGCTTCGACCCGATGAAAGGGTACAGTCGTAAAGATCGCAATCTGAAGCAGGCCCGCGTGCGCGAAGGAATCAAAGAGATCGCCCAGATGGACGGCGCGATCCTGGTCGCGCCCGATGGCACAGTCGAGGCCGCGGCGCAATATCTCGACGCCTCGGCCGCCGACGTGACGCTCTCGAAAGGTTTGGGCGCGCGTCACTGGGCAGCCGCCGCCATCAGTCGCGCCACCAAGGCGGTGGCGGTCGCCGTGAGCGAATCGAACGGCACGGTCCGCGTCTTTCAAGACGGCGAAGTCGTGCTGCGCGTCGAGCCATTTCGCCGCCCCATGAAGTGGAAGGCGCTCGACACCGATTTGGGCGTCGATTTTTAGCCCCGTGTTCGACGGAGCCCAGCGCGAATCCTTGCCGGCTCCGCGCCGCTTCACCGGCTCTTTGCTCGTTCGGTCCCT
>DASXPZ010000369.1:0-4046 GCA_036493275.1 Pirellulales bacterium | reverse complement strand
AACGCGCGGCGCGTCGAGATCGAGCTTGACCCCCTTGGCGATCCACGCGCGGAGCAACTCATAGTACGGCTCGCCTCGCTTGGTCAGCACGCCGCCCATGTGGGGCGCTCCGCCCGAGGGCTTGAGCAACATCAGGCTTTGATCCGGAGCGGCGCGGTTGAAGCGGCGGCCGGCGAGATCGTCGGTCAGGGCGCGGTGGTCGAAGATCGGGTCGTAACCCCGCAGCGAAAGCTTGAAGCCGTTCTTGCCATTGGCCGATCCGTGACAGGTGCCGGCGTTGCAGCTCATCTTCGACATCGCCGGGGCGACGTCTTGGATGTAGCTCACCGGGTGCTCGACCTGCTGTCCGGTTACCTTGACCGGAACGCTGGCGGATTTTCCGCCGAACGCGATCTGCAAGGCGCCTTCACCCTCAGCCAGGGGACGAACCAGGCGATGAGGGGCTACCGCCACGCAGGCCGGCGCTTCGATCGTCGCCATCCGCGTTACGTCAACCCGCTCGCCAGTGGTCAACACGCCGGTAACGAGAATTTGCGCGTAGGCGTACTTATGCGGCAGGGCGATCGTGGCTGGCAGGACTTCCAGCGACGCGATCTGTGCTCCCTCTGGCAGTTTTTCCGGCGCTGGCGGTTCGTCCGCGCGGGCGACAGGGGCGGCGGCGAATTGGGCGACGACCACGAATAGAACCAGCAGCGCGGCGGCGTAGCCCCTGGGCGGCGTCTGTGCGTGAACTTTGCGAAGCATGCGTTCTTTCCTCACCGCTTCATACGGTTGTGATGGCGATTGATTTTGGGCGTTGGATCAGAGGGCGTTGAACTAAAATAAAACGCGGCGAGGCGTCAATTGGCCGCAGCGGTCGCTGGAACCGGAGTGGCGGGCGCCGCCGAGGCCGTTGCCGCCGCAGCCGCGCCGGCGATTGGCGCTGGCATAAACTCTCGCACCAGCTTGCCGTCGTCCGGATTGTACACGCGGATCACGCCGTCGAAGCCGCCGGTGGCTACTTCTTTCCCCTCGGGGCGCCAGGCCACGGTGTAGATCGCGCCGTGTTGCTCGGCAAATCGCGAAATCTGCTTGGCGTCGGCCTCGTTGTAAACACGGGCTTCCCCCTGGCCGTCGCTGCTGCTGCCGGCCAGAACGCGAGTTCCATCGGGACTATAGCGAACCGAAAAGATTCGGCCCGGCATCGCCTCGAAGGCCCGGATCAGATTGAAATCGTCGCCGATCACGCGGGCTTTGGTGCGATGCATCTGGTAAATCTTCGGCGCGCCGTCGGCCCCGCCGACTAGCAACTCCTCCCGCTTCGGATGACGATCGACCGCGATCAAGCCTCCCTTGAGCGCGCCAGGCGTGATGCTGGTGATGTTGTCGACGAATCGCTCCGTGGCGACTTCGTTGAGCTTCATCGAGCGGTCTCGACTGACGCTCACCAGGTGCGCGCCGTCGACCGAAAATACCGTGTCGAGCACCCAATCGTTATGGGCGCCCTGGAAGAAGACTTGCTTGCCGGTGGCGGCCTCGACGGCGCGGCAGGTGTTATCCGCGCAGCCAAAGGCAACCTTCGTCCCGTCGGGCGACCAACTGACGCCATAGACCGTGTCGAACGTCACCGGGATCGATTGCTTGAGCTTCTTTTCGGCCACGTCCCAAATCTGAACTTCGCCAAAGCGACCGGGAGACCCGCCCGAGACGGCAAGCATTTTGCCATCGGGTGAGAAGCGGGCCGATTCGATCCGTTCTGATAATCCAACGAGGCGACCGGCCAGCCCACTGCCATCGGCGCGGTGAAGCAATACTTCGTGATAGCCGGAAACGGCCAACAGCGTTCCGTCTGGAGAATAATCGAGCGACGTCAACACCGGCAGCGCGGTGTAGGTGGGGGGATGCTGCATGTCGATCACCGGTTCGGTCGACGGCGGCGTGTCGTCCACGGCGCCTTCGGCAATCCAGCGCCGGATCATGTCGACTTGCTCGGCCTTGAGCGGCGGGGCGCCCTTGGGCATGGCCGGAGGCGTGTCGCCGCTGGGCAATAACTGCGAGAGGATTTCACTATCGTCTGGCTTGCCCGGCACAACGCCCGCTACAGCGCTCTCGCCCCCTTTTTTCAAAGCGTCGAAGCTGGTGACGACAAAGCCGCCGAGCGCCTTGGCCGATTGATGGCAACCTTGGCAGCGCTCTTGGAAGATCGGGCGGACATCGCGAAAGAAACTGACTTTCGCAGGGTCAGCAGGCTTAGCCGGTTTGGCGTCGTCGGCGCGCGACATCGCCACGGCAAAAAACCCCAGGCAAACAACAGCGACTAGCGACAGGAACGCCAGCGGTAGGGACCGTCTCATCCACACTCCTCGCAGGCTCGAACTTTGGGCGGGCAAATGTCGGGCAGGATTATCGCGGCAGGCAGGGAGAAGAGGGGGCGTTCAAGCCAGGCCGTTCTACCCGCCCCGCGGTCGCCCAATCTCCCAATTCCTCAATATAAGCAATTGCAGTGAGGCGAAGCAAACACTTTCCACTTCCCGGAGCAACGCCGGCCGGGGCAGCCAGCCTCGCGACAAGTCCAGATATTTCAATGCTTTGCGACGGCGGGCGTTCCCCGATCCGCAACTCGCCATTGAATCATCGCCGGTCGGCTCATGCGCCTTGTGCCGCTATTACTGTCCCGGTACCGAGTCCGAGGCATAATGGCGGGACCCGGTGGCGACTCCGAGCCACGAATATCGCATATCGATGGACCACTTCGGTCGAGCAAACAAACCATGGAATGGCTGCAAAATCTGGTGCGCTGGATCGTCGGCGCCTTCATGGCTGGGTTTTTCTGCGTGTTCCTCTTCTCGATGTGGATCACGTTTACCAATCGCTCTCGCTCGACACCCCCGACATCGAATCCGGACCCTCCGCCGGAACGCTAGCATCGCCGTAGCTGGTCTACCTGCGGCGTGGGCGCCTGGTTTACACTGCGGCGCGTCGATCTTGGCTTTACTGCAACGCCTTCGCGCTTTGGACCACGGAGGGTCTTCCCGCATGGCCACTGGCTTGTTTGTTCCGCGGATTCATTCCACGAGCCTGATCGTGATTCCGGCTCGCATGGCCTCGACGCGCCTGCCACGCAAAATGCTACTGCGCGAGACCGGTAAGGCCCTGATCCAGCATACGTGCGAGGCGGCGAGCCGAGCGCGGCGGCCGCTGGCAGTTTGCGTGGCGACCGATCACGAGGAAATCGTGGCAGAGGTCCGTCGCTTTGGCGGCCAGGCTGAGATGACCAGCCCGGATTGCGCCAGCGGAACGGATCGCGTGGCCGAGATTGCGCGGGCCCGAGCGGACGTCGATATCTTTGTCAACGTGCAAGGGGACGAGCCGGAATTGTCGGGCGACTCGATCGACCTGGTTGTCGATCTGCTGGAGCGCGATCCGACCCTGCAAATGTCGACGCTGGCCACGCCGATCCGCAATCGCGATCAATTGAACGACCCGGCCTGCGTGAAGGTGGTGTTCGACAGCGCCGGCCGCGCGCTCTATTTCAGCCGCAGCCCAATTCCGTATGTGCGCGATTGGGACGATCGGTTGCTCGCGGAGAATCCGCCGAATTTTTATCAGCACGTGGGCCTCTACGCCTATCGCCGCGATTTTTTATTGAAAATCGCTCAAACGCCGCCTGCGCGGCTCGAACAATTGGAAAAGCTGGAACAGTTGCGGGTCTTGGCGGCGGGGAACAAGATCGCCGTGGGGGTCGTCGACGAGCCGACCGTGGGGATCGACACGCCGCACGATTATCAGGCGTTTGTCAGTCGCGAGCGATCACGCTAAAATGTGGTCCCAGGGTTGAGACGTTTCGAAAGACCCTGGCTCTTGCCGCTGCGGCCCACCGTGTCTGTTGCCGCTGGATCCGCAATCTACAATCCAGCCTGACCGTGGGCCGTCTTGGTTTTAGCGGCCAGTTTCTCTTCGGGCTTGATCCCACGCTAACCCCGATTCGCCGGACCTTTTGACATGGATGGCCACAGCACATGACGAAACACATTTTTGTCACCGGCGGCGTCGTCAGTTCGCTCGGC
>DASXPZ010000368.1:0-7918 GCA_036493275.1 Pirellulales bacterium | reverse complement strand
GATCGTGTTGACGACAAATGTGATTGCAAACAGGGCGAGCGCCGCCACGAACAGCGTCCGGTAATGGGCGCTCCCTTGCACCGCCTCCGGGAGTTCAGTGGCGATATTGGCCGAGAGCGTTTGAAAGCCGTTGAAAATGTTCCAGTCGATGATCGGCGTGTTGCCGGCGGCCATCAGCACGATCATGGTTTCGCCCACGGCGCGCCCCAGGCCGATCATCACTGCCGAAAAGAGCCCGCTCATCGCGGTGGGCACAATCACGCGGACGGCGGTTTGCCAGGGGGTGGCGCCCGCTCCGAGCGAGGCCGATCGCAAATGGGCCGGAACAGTGGCCAGCGCGTCGTCCGCCACGGTGTAAATGATCGGGATCACCGCAAAGCCCATCACGAAACCGACGACCAGCGCATTGCGCTGCATATAGGTCCCCAGCACCATGCCGCGCGGATCGAGATGCAGCGAATCAAGCAGCCAGCCGACGACGACGGCGCCAGCGAGCGTCACGCCGGTCGCGATGACGAACTTCAAGAGTTCGACCACGGCCCAACGCGCGCGATTGGCGCCGCGCAGGCGACTGCGTAATACCGGATTCACCCGCCGCGAAACGACGATCGCCACAGCGAGCGCCGACATCGGCAGCAACATCACGATCCAACCGCCGATGCCGCTGCCGGCCTGGTTGTCGAGCCAGGAGCGGAGATCACCGGCGAACAATGTCCGCTCGACGACCGGACCGACGGCCATCGAGAGCAGCACGCCGACGGGAAGCGTGGCGAAGATAAACACGAACCGCCACCGTGCTAGAATCAGGCTCGCGCGCTGCGGCAGCAATTGCCACAAATGCGCCGCTATTAGAAGAGTCAGCGGCAAGACCATGATTGCCGCCAGCACGGCCGGAATCACCGATTCGACAAACGGAGCAATGACCAGCGCCGCGACAAAGCCCAGCACCACGCTCGGCAGGCTGGCCATCATTTCGATCACCGGTTTGATCCGGGCACGGCTCGAGGGATGCAAAAACTCGCTGGTATAGACGGCCGAAAAGAGCGCGATCGGCACGGCGAATAGCAGCGAATAGATCGTGGCCTTCAGCGTGCCAAAGACCAGGGGCAGCATTCCCAGCTTCGGCTCGAAATCATCGCTACCACCGGAAGATTGCCAGACGTTCTTCGGCTCGTCGTACCCTTCGTACCACTGGGGAGTGAACAGCGCCGCCAGCGAAACCTCGGGATACCGCGCGTCGAACGGCCAGCGCGAGAGGCCCTCTCCACCGACGGCGGCCACGGTGTCGTCTTTGGGCGAAAGATGGACGAGCCGCGCGGCGCTCGTAGCGGCGCTTTCTGTGTCGCTTGAGCCGCCAGTCTGGCCCGGCATCCTTCCTTTGAGCGTCGTAGCAACCAATTCCTTGGCGGTCGTTACATGGAAGACTCGCACGGCGCCGTCCGCGTAACCGACGGCGATCAATCGCTTGCGGGCCGAGGGCGCGATCGCCGTCACCGCGGCCGGACCATCCATCTCATGCGCGGCGACCAACGTCGCGCCATCTTCGGTCCGCGCGTCTTCGGGCTTTGACAGGAACCAGGCGCGAACTCGCCCTCGTGTGTCACCCACGGCCAGCGTCGACTTGCCGGGGAGAAATTCCACCGTGGTGACCTTCGCGTTCTCTTCGGGCAACAGATCGAGCTGTTCGGCGATGCGCGGCTGTTGCGGATCGCGCAGGTCGTAGCGCGCCAGGTAGCCGTCTTCCCAAATCAGATAGAGATTGTCTCCCAAGCCCGAAAGTCGCAAGTAGCGTGGGCGCCCTCGGCCGTTCGGCTGCTCGTAGGGGAGCGCGGCGGTGGCCAGGGTGGCCGGAGATTTCTTGAGGCTCAGGCTGGCGCTGCGGCGCTGCGTGTAGAGCGCCAGGCGATTATCGGCCGAGAAGACCGCGACTCTGGGGCCGGACGATGGGGACGAACGATCGACCAGCAACACGGCCGCGCCGTCGGCCGGCGCCGGGACGTCGGTCACCTTGGCTTCGAGCGTTTGCAAGCGCAACTGCCCTTGCGAGGTGCGGGCCAGCAGCCCGTTCTCATAGGGGACCGGCTTGCTGGAAGTTCCCTTGCGTGTTTCTTCCGGCACGTCGGTTGGATTAGGGAACGTGGTGGAGAACTCCAACTGCACGCTGCGCACGGCGCCGTCAGCAAATCCGCAAACGGCCTCGCGCCCGTTGGGACCAAAGGTCCAAGTAGTGGGAGCTCCGGCGGCGAAGAGTTGCTTCTCGTTCAAGAGCGCGCCGTCGTCCAGGCGGAATGTCCGCAGCGCGCCATCGGCCGAGACCGTCCAGCCGAGCGATTGGTATTCGTCCGTGCCGACACGGAGCGCTTCGCCGATCGGCCAATCAACCGCGAGTGATTTTTCACTCCCCAGTGAGGCCGGGAAGAACAGCGGCGCGGCGACCCAAACCAGAAAAATGCAGACTGTCGAAACGGCCACCACGGCGCCAATGCCGCCGGCGGCGATCAGCGCGCGGGCCATGCGGTCGACGATGCGCACGGAACGCTTCGTCCCGCGACGGCGGCGCCGGCCTGTGAATGTTTTGTTCTGTGGCTCAGCGATGCTCATGCCGAATTCTTCAGTTCAACTTCGCGCGCTCGCGGCGCGAAGACGAGGCTACTTCCCTGCCAGACCGACCGAGGCCAGGGCCTTGGCGGCGATCTCGGGCGTGACGGGATAATATCCATCCTTGACGACGTCGCTCTGTCCCTGACGACTATAAACGTAGCGAATGAATTGCGCGCGGAGTGGATCCAACTGGCTCCCCGGCTTGTAATTCACGGCGATCCATAAAAAACGGGCCAGCGGATATTCGCCTCCCAGGGCATAGCGCGCCTCGGGCGGAACGGCTGGCGAATGAGCGTCCACGGCCAGCGGCACGGCGCGAACGCCTGCCGTGGCAAAGCCAATTCCGCTATAGCCGATCCCAAACTGATCCGCGCCAACGGCCTGCACGACCGACGAGCTGCCTGGCAGCTCTTTCACTAGCGCCTTGAAGTCGCCGCCGAACAGGGCCCGCTCTTTGAAATAACCATACGTGCCCGAGGCCGCGTTGCGCCCGTACAAGCTGACGTTTCGCCCTTGCCAATCGCCGCCGAGCTTGAGCTCACCCCAGGTGTGAATGTCGCGTCGCTCGCCCCCTTTGCGATTTTGCGAATACATGGCGTCGAGCTCCGCTAGAGTCAGCCCGGGAATAGGATTATCGCGATGCACGTAGACTGCCAGCATGTCGATCGCCGCCGGCAGCAGCACCGGTTTGTAGCCGTAGCGCTTTTCGAAGGCGTCGATCTCGCTGTTCTTCATGTCGCGGCTCATGGGCCCGAACATGGCGGTCCCCGCGATCAAGGCGGGGGGCGCGGTCGAAGAACCTTTCCCTTCGATCTCGGCCCGCACGTTGGGATAGACCTGCTTGAAACCTTCGGCCCAGAGGGTCATCAGGTTGTTCATCGTGTCGGAGCCGACGCTCTTGATCGAGCCGCTGACGCCTGATACGCGAGCGTACGGGGCGAGCGTAAGATCTGCGCTCGACGCGGCCGAAGAAGCGGCTTCTGTGCCCGGCGGCGCTGCGTTCTTCGGCGCTGCGTCCTCCGGCATTGGGTCCGCTGGTTGCGCGGCGCCGAGCGTGGCGAGCCAAACGCCGAATGCGAGCGCAGCGAGAGCGCGGGGCGGGCTCAGCAAGGACTTCGAGCGGCCCATGGGGATTGAATCTCAGCGAAGGGCGTCCGATCGTGGCGACAGAAAGAACCAAGGCCCAAGCGAGTTCGCGCCCGGGACCGCATTCTAAAGGTCAATTGTTAGGATTTGGTTAGCGACTCGCCAGAATAACGCAAGTCATTATCCTGCCGAATCTTCCATGGCGGAATCGGAGGAAAGCAGAGCCAAATTGCACGGATAAACGGGCCGGGATGTGCCATCCGCGACGCACTTTGGCTACTCAGTTCACTGGTTTGACGGAATTTTTTGCCGTCTGCTCTGCCGTCAGCGCGACCTTACTTCTTCAGACCCCCAACGACCAGACCGACGAGCGCCGCAATGCCGCCTGCGACAAAAATCACAGGGTAGACTACGAAGAGCTTCGTCATGCCGATGCTCTTGAAGACGTCCGTTAACGAATAAAGCATGAAGAGCGGGAAGACCGTGAGGCAGCCAAACAGAACCGCCATGAGTTGCTGGCGCTTTTTCCGTTCCGCGGGGTCCAGCGGCTCGGCTTCGACTTCCTCCTCCTCTTCTTCCTCTTCCTTGGCGGTTTTCGTTTTTTTCTTTTTGGTTGCCTTGGTGGCCGTGGCGGTCATTTTTGGTCCCGCCCCGCCCCCGGCCGCCATCTGCGCCGCGGCCGCTTCCTTGGGATAATACTGCGCCACGGCCGCATTGACGTCGGCCGGAGTGCAAAGGACCGTGCGAATCGGCATCCCGAGACGCAACCGAAGCTCTTCTTCGACCTCCGGCACGAGCGGATTGGGCGAGGCCATCAGCAACTGGCCGTTATCGACCATTACCGGCACGCACGAATGTTGCCGCGCCATCATCGCTGGGACCTTCGGCGCGATTTCTTCATTCACGCCGACGTCGGCCAGATCGATGTAGGGGAGTCCGAGCGACTCGGCGTAGGCGCCCATCACCGCGTCCGGCGCGGCCGACTTTTGCTGCATCACGGCGTCGCGAATGTCGAGATTGATCGCACTGGCCAGTGCGCGAGCCTTGTCGAGCTGCGCCTGATCGAGGATCTTGCGCCCGAGCAAAATCTGTTCGAGCGTGTGCTTGCGCCGTTTGCTCCCTTCGGTCCGGCCCAACGTAGCGTCGTATTCCCCTTTGCGGCGCGTGTCGGTCAAGCAGAGCATGGCCTTGGCCAGCTCGTTGAGCAGATCTTGCGATTGCTGCGCGTAATCGCCCGAGGCGAACTTGCGGACGTGCGAGTTCATCTTGCGATAGTGCAAGCGGACCTTGGCCGGGTCGTCTTCGAATTGCGGCAGCCGCAGCAATTGATAGTGGTTAAACGGCGGCTTGGCGTCGGCGATGCCGAGCCAGTCTTTGTAAACGTCGAGTTGCTTTGCCATGGGCAGTGGAAGATAAGCGATGAACTGTAAACGAATACAATCAGCCAGGACAGCCCACTGAACCGGTCGGCCCTCTCGAACACGCGGTTTCGAGTTTATTCGACCTTGTACTCGCTGGCCAGACTGGTGTAGGCGTCGATCTGCGCGTCGTTCAAGCCGCTGCGGCGCTCGATCTCGATCACCGCCTCTTTGCCGCCGGTCACGTCGCGGGCTCTGACCCGCACCCGGCCGGAACTGTCGAAAGAATAGCTCACCTCGATCGGCGAGCCCTGCGGCAGGTTCGCTGGCAGGTCGGTAATGCGGCAGTTGCCGATCAACAGGCAGGCGTCAGGATCGGGGGCATCGCCCTCGATCACCTTGATCGTCACGCGCTGTTGTCCGGCGGCGCTGGTCTTGAAGGTTTGCTTTGTCTCGGCCGGCAGCCGAGTATTGCGGCGAATCATCAGGTGATTGACCGTTTTGCCACTACGAGGACTCTTGGCCGCCACGCCCAAGCCATGCGCGTTGACGTCTTCCTGCTTGATGGTCGACAGATAGCGGCGGACGTTGTCGGCGACGCTACTTTTGTCGCCGCGATACTTGGCGTCCAGAATCGCGGCGTGAATTGCCGCCCCCTGCGCCACCGACGTATGAGGCGAAATCCCCTGGTACGGTTTACGCCCGGTCACTTGCTCCAACAGTTGCGGCACCTTCGGCATCAACGTCGAACCGCCAACCAGCACGATGGCGTCCAATTGCTCGGGCGTGAGCTTGGCCTGTTCGATCACGTGTTCCGAGGTGTCGATCGTCCGCTGCAATAGATCGGCCGTCATCTCCTCGAACTGCTCGCGCGTGACCGAGACCGAGACGCTCTTCCCCTCGTGCCGGCAGGAGATCGTCGCCTTGGGCTGGGTGGTGAGCGCGATCTTGGCCATGTCGCAATCGTGTCGCAACATTTGCACGACCGCCGGCAGCTTCTTGACGTCGATCTTGTGTTTTTCCATGAAGGCCGCGGCGACGTGGTCCAGCAGACGATCGTTCCAATCGACGCCTCCTAGTTGCACGTCCCCTTCTGTCGACAGAACCTGAAAGTGCGTGGGCGTGTAGCGGACGACGGTCGCGTCGAACGTTCCTCCCCCCAGGTCGTACACCAGCGCTTGGCGCGGGCGCTCGAACGCGGACTTCGACGCTCCCAATTCCCCGCGATGCCAGGCGTAAGTGAGCGCCGCGGCGGTGGGCTCGTTGATGATGTCGATCACGTTCAGCCCGGCGATCAGGCCGGCGTCTTGCGTCGCCTTACGTCGGGCGTCGTTGAAATAGGCCGGGACCGTGATCACGGCGTTGCCGATTTTGCCGATCCGCTTTTCCGCGTCCTGCCGCAGCTTCTTCAAGATCAGCGACGAGAGAAACTCGGGCGTGATCTCGTGGCCGTCGAAAGTCCGCTTGTACACGGCCGAGCCCATGTGCCGCTTGACTCGTTCAACGACGTGGTCAGGGTTCTCCATCGCGGCCCGCATCCGGTTCGGGCCGACGATCACATGGCCACTCTCGGCGAGCAAGATCAGGCTGGGTGTTTCGACTTCTTCGTCTTCATTGGCCACGGCCACCGGCGTCCCTTGATCGTCGAGGTACGCCAGCGCAGAGAAGGTGGTCCCCAGGTCGATGCCGACTGTCCGTCCAGGTTGAAACTCCATGAAACGCCTGTTGCTGTATTGCTGAGATTCTATGCGGGTTGCGGTGTATCGTCCGGGAGGGCGATCGACCGCCGTCATTGTACGCCGCCAAAGGGCGGCAGGCCGGCGCCCTCGATTTTCGGCTACCGCCGGAGCGTCGTCAACGCAGGGGAGAAATCTGCTTGCCGCCTGACAACCGAGGGGGTAGGATCGCGCAAGTTGGGCCTGCGACCGGAACCGCCGGGCCTGCTGAGCGACCTGTCTAGCGTCACGATTCCGTGAACTTTCGTTCATACCGAGGAGGCTGTCATGCTGGGCGTATCCGCGTTCGCCGCTGCGCTATGGTTCGGGTGGGGTTTCTGTCATGTCGCCCGGGCCGAAGATCCGCCGGCCTCTCAAGCGGCGCTGCCGCCGTCGGTCGGTGAATCGCCAGCTGAGAAGAAAATCGAGGCCGCTCTGCGGGAGCCGATCTCGCTCGATATCGACGAGTCGTCGCTGACCGACGCGGTCGATTACATCAAGCAAAAGGGCGACTTCGAAGTTCGGCTCGATAAGAACGCGCTGCGGGATGCCGCAGTCGATCCCTCCGTGCTCATTACGTTGCATGTCAAGGGTATCCCGTTGGCTTCCGCGCTCGACGAAATGCTGGAAGAGTTCGATCTTGCCTGCGTCATCCAGCGCGACATTTTGCGGATCACGAGCAAGGAGAAGGCCGACTCGATTTTGATCACGCGCGTCTATCCGGTGGCGGATTTAGCGCACATCGAGATGGTCACAGGCCAGCCTCGTCCGCGACCGAATCTCGGACCGCTGATGCAGATGATCGAAGACACGGTTCAGCCCGATTCATGGGTCCACAACAGCGGCGTCGGCGCGATCAAGCAGGTTCGCGCTCCCAGCGGTGCAGCGCTAGTCATTTCTACCACTCGTCGGATTCACTCCGAGATTGCCGCGGTGCTCGCGGATATTCGGGCCGTCAAACAACTGGCCGGCGCTCTTGAACCGCAAGCGTTCGATCAAAAGAAGCCCTACCTCGAGATTTACGACCTCGGCGAAGTCTCGGGCCCCAAGACGCTGAAGGCAATCACCGGCTCGATCGCCCCAGACACGTGGAGCGACAAAGGGGGCGCTGGCCGGATTTGGGCGATATCCGAAAAGGGAATGCAAACCGTCGTCACC
>DASXPZ010000367.1:0-11285 GCA_036493275.1 Pirellulales bacterium | reverse complement strand
GTTTGGATTTTCAATATTTAGACCTTCAATCCCCATTTCTACGTTCATCAGTCCACGTTCGCCGAACAACCAAAGTAATCCGGGGGCGCGGACTTCTTCGGGACTGCCTAGCACTGTTATGCCATCGGCCGTTCGATTCGCCTGCTCCTCGGCCAGAAACTCGCGCCGATCGCTAATCCAGGTAACATTGTCTGCGACGAATAGCGCCAGCAGCGTCACCACCACGAACATCGTTCGCAGTCCAAACTGAAACCAGCTGCGGCGGGGTGGCCTTTCCATTCCCCCATGATACCCGGGCCCGGAGAGAGCGGCGCGTTAGGGCCGGCGTCGCCCGCGAATTAGATTGCGCATCCCGATGACGGTATCAATCGCAAGTCCCGCTAAAAGTCCGGCCCCCGCGTAATATAAGACGCGATAGGGATCGGGCGGTGGTTGTCCGCCGCTACGTGCGTACTGGACGGTGGGAACAAAGGCGAAGACCAAAAGTCCCGCACAAATCCCGATGATTAACCAGGGCGCTCGCATGCCCCAATTCTACCCGGCCCCCAGAACCTCCTCAAACAATTCGTCAAAGCTCCAGACGTGCACGACTAGCCCGGCCTTCATGCAATCCATCCCACACTTCTGACTGCTCTTGCCCGGTGTTTGAATTCTGCGTGAAGTTAATTCATCAATCCCCGAACGTGACGAAAGCGCATTCCAGAGTGTCATTCTCTCCAATCTTCACCTGGCATGATGCGATGCATGAATTCATCGAACAAGGGGACAGTGAACGCGGTGTCACCGTGATTCGGGCTCCAAATCATCCCTTTCGAGATGAGCTGACTTCGCACAGGACCCAGCGTATTGACCTTTCGCTTCAGCGCCTCGGCGATATCGCCAGATCTATGCGGCCCCGGACCAAGTTCGGCCATGGCTCGAAGATACCTTTTTTCGGCCGGTGTGAGCCGGTCGAAACGGACGCGAAAAAAGCTCTCGTCGAGCGCCGCCAACGCCGTGTTTGAAGCCAGTTCGATATCCGCGCGAGTGATCGGCGATTGTTCCGCTGCGTCCCAGGCGTGCTTCCCCCATTCCTGAAGAAAGTAGGGGTAACCCTGGGTCTTCTCTAAAATTTGCTCCAGCGCGTCGTCGTCGATTTCGACCCCCTGCTGACGGGCTGGTTTGGCAATGGCGATTCTGGCTGCCGCCGACGGAAGCGGACCGATCTCTGGAAAGTTGAATAGTCGCTCGGCGTATGATTTGGCTTTTCCCATCCGCCCGCGAAGTTGCGGCAAGCCCGCTCCGACCATGACGACCGGCAGACTGTGCTGTGCCGTGCGATGGAGCGCTGTGATCAGCGCGGCCAACTCCGTTTCTTGGACGTACTGCAACTCGTCAACAAACATCACTAGCGCTGTTTCCGCGGTTCTCGCTGCGGATCCGGCCGCTTCTAACAGCGCTTGCAAATCGTGCTCCAGATCGCCATTGTCCGCCAAGCCAGGTTCAGGCTCAAAATCCAATCCGACCTCAATGTCGCCAAACTTGACCTTCAGCGCTTTGGCGAACCCAGCCAGACCCTTTAGAGCGCGTTCCGCGAGATCTTTCGCTCGAGAATTGCGCGATAGCCGCAATAACGCTTGCCGTAGCTGAGGAGCAAGCAGCGCAGGCAGCGATCGACTTTCCGGCGCTTCAATGCGCATGGTTTGAATGCCGGCTCGTTCCGCGTCATCCCGCATTCGGTCAAGCAGCACGGTCTTCCCCACGCCACGAAGCCCTACCATGATCAAGCTCTTGTTGGGCGATCCGTTGCGGACGCGCGCCAGGGCGACGCGGACCGATTCGCGCACTTCGTCACGGCCAGCCAGCTCTGGCGGCGGCGTTCCGGCGCCGGGAGCAAATGGGTTCTTGATCGGGTCCATGCAGGAAATTTATAAGGATATTAGCCAAGTTATCGCAACAGCATAAACTCGCTAATATCATACTATTTAGATCAAACAATCCGTAAGTCGCTCACGGTAAATAGCTTGCGAATGGAACCAAAAGTATCAAAATGCGATGAAAACCCTCCCGTTGAGACTCAGCGCTTTGGGCGGTTGAAGAGAAGTTGAGTAACCATACCGGCTCCGTAGTGCGAGCCGCGAAGAGTAAAAGGCTCGCGAGACGTTGGGGAACCTCAATTACGCCGCCACCGCCGCGGGGTCGCATTCATCCCAATCAAAAAGGAGGGGTGCCTCAACCTGCCGTTCTCCAGTTGTTTTCCGCGCGCCACAATGGAACCAAGCTGGTAGAAACGAACGAAACGCAAACAGGGCCAAGCATGCGCTACTTCATGGCAATACTTCTCGGCGCGTCGCTTTGTGTTGCAGCCGTAACCGTGGAGGCCGAGCCGCCAGCCAAGAAGGTCGAACCGCAGCCCATTGCCCAGGTCCTCGGCAAGCCGATCTCTTTGGCGGACTTGCACATCGTGGAAAGTGACAAGACAGACCTCCGCGATTTCCGCGCCATCGCCGGAGAAATCCTAGCTCCGCTACGCGCCAAATACATCAAGGAACACAAGCTTGAGGCGACCGAAGCGGAGATGACGGAGTTCGAAGAGTTTTTGGCAGCGATCGAAACGAAGACGCCTTCCAAGAAAAAGGAACCTCTAAAGCCCCAGAAGCCGGAGCATGAAATCGCTCGGTTCTTCATCGAGCAGTGGAAATTCCACAAGGCCCTGCACGACAAGTACGGCGGCCGAGTCATTTTTCAGCAAGCCGGACTGGAGCCGCTCGATGCCTACGTGAAGTGGCTAGCGGATGAAGAAAAGGCGGGCAATTTCCAAGTTTTTGATCCGAAATGGAAAGATGCTTTCGCGGAGTACTACTACAAGCCCAAGTACCACCGTTTTCTGGACGGGGAAACAAAGGACCCCTTCAAGGCGCCGTTTTGGCGGACGCCGAACGACGCGAAAAAGAAAGCGGAGCTGCCGCAATAACGCAGCACTTACGGCCGCACATGCAAGAACGGATTGTGCGCCGTGCTAATGCCACGTAGCGCGCCAGGGCCGGCTTGCAACGGGGTAGGAGCCGCAAGGCCTTAATCGTCGATCACAGGATCAGCAGCCAGGGCTTCATCACCGGAGGGGCGGGCTGGGCTGGGGACGTCGCAGGCGACGCACGGAGCCAGCACGATCATCCCACTGCACTTCGGGCAGCGGATGCGATGTTCCAGCGTGAAGTAATGACCGTACGGAATCCCGGCCAGGCAAAGCTGGCGGATGGCCTTGTCTTCGGCCATGTCGATCCGCTCGACCTCTTCGGCGTCGAGACCGACGGCCTGGGCGATCCGCTCGTAGTCCGTAATGCCCATTTCCATGAGCGAAACGGCCGCGGCCGAGGCGTACGGGACCTTGATCCGACGTTGCGTCGGGTGCCGCCAGGGCCGGCGGCGAGGCTTTTTGGCCGGCTCGCTTTTGGCGGGCCCGCTCTTGGCAGGTTTCGGTTTGACTGGAGTCGTTTTCACGGGACGAGGAGGGAAAAAGGAGGGATGGAAGATGAGAACAAGAGAACAAAATGGCCGCCGCCACGCAATGGCTGGATATCAATTAGACGAGATTATCCTCTAAAGTGTTCGCTGCAAACGGAATTTCCGACCGAATTCCTCCATCTTCTATGCGGAATGGCTTAGGGCGAACTCCCCCAGGGGGGGGCTGGCGGGCCCCATTGCAGCGGAACGTGGGGGCGGGAACGCCTGAGGCTGGCCTGGCGGGCCATGAGCTGCGGTGGGCGTCCGCTCCTCCCAGGCAGAGCGGTTTCGATCTCCGCCCGTCGCAATTATTATCATGGCCCGCTATCGTGACGCTCGCTTGCTCATTCTGCCGCCGAGCCGAGAAGTGTGTTGGCGGACTTCGCTTCTTCACAGCCTGAAAGGGCCGGTCCTTGGTGACGATCCCCAGCGCGGCAAGCGCCGAGACCGACAGCCGGCTTCCGTCCGAGCCCACAGACGATTCCGGCGCCGCTCCGCCGGCCGAGCAGGCCACGATCTGGATGTTGTCGGCCATCTATGGCTCGTTCTATTTCTGCCGCACGAACATCTCGGCCGCGCTGCCGGGCGTTCAAAAGCTGGTTCAAGACGGTGGCCTCGCGCTGAGCGGCAAGCAAACCGGATCAATCCAGGCCATTTCAAAGCTGACGTATGGCGTCGGCCAGTTGTTCAACGGCCAGCTCTCCGAGTACTTCTCGCCGCGCTGGTTGTTGGCGATCGGCATGTTCGGATCGGCGGCCTTGAATATCCTTTTCGCCCGCGGCGCGCGGTTCGAGACTCTGTACCTGCTTTGGGCGCTGAACGGCTATGCGCAATCGCTTGGCTGGACGCCCGTGGTGCGGGTCGTTGGCAATTGGACCCCCGCCGCACGGCGCGGGCGGGCCATCGGTATTGTGGGGATCGGCTACCAGGTGACGTTAGGGCTGACCTATCTGGTGGCCAGCTACTCAGCCGAATTCTTCGGCTGGCGCGGCGCGCTCTACGTGCCGGCGCTCATCCTGACAGCGGCCGGCGCGTTCATGGTGCTGTTTCTGAAAGACGCTCCCCGTGCACCGCGAAAGGCTCCCCCTGAGCCGCCGCAAGAAACAGAGCGCCGATCGGAACGCGAGACGTTTCGGGCGTCGACCGATTCGGCCTTGGCGCATGACGTGGCCAGGCCGGTTGGCGTGTGGCGAATTGTTGAGACAGTGGCGCTGACGCTCTCCAATCCTGGACTGTGGGTTCTGGGGGTGACGCTCGGTTTATTGAACGCCTGTCGTTATGGATTTGTCGATTGGGGGATCTCGCACCTGGTCGAAGTGCAAAAATCGGGGCTCGGCAAGGCCGGCCTGCAGTACGGCGTGTTGGCGATCGGCGCCACGGCCGGTTCGTTTCTAACCGGTTGGGCCACCGACCGCTTTTTCGGCGGACGACGAGCCCCCGTGATCTCCGGGCTGATGGTCCTATTGGCGGTGCTGACCCTCTTGTACCATTGGGCGGCGTCGACGAGTCTGACGGCGACGGTCTGCCTGCTGGTGCTGATCGGCTTTTGCATTTTTGGACCGCAGGTGTTGTTGGTCGGCACGGCGCCGGCAGACCTGGCTCGCCGCGGCACGCCGGCGGCGGCGGCCGGCTTCGTCAATTTTCTCGGCTACATGGGAGCGGCCGTCGGCGATATGGTCACCGGGTATTACAAGGCCGAAGAGCATGGCGGCTGGCGCGTCGCGATTTATATCTGGGCAGCCTGGGCATTGGCGGCCGCGTTTACCTCCGCATTGCTCTGGAACGCGCGACCGGGGAGTAGGGCGGAGGCTAGAGGCTAAAGACCACAGGCGAGAGGTAAGAAGAGAAATTCAGGACGGACCAGAGAAAGAGACTACGCACGCATGCAAGCCATTATTATTGGAGCGGGACGCGGCGCCCGATTGATGCCTACGACCGCTGACGTTCCGAAGTGCTTTGCCGAAGTGGGCGGCCGGCGGATCTTGGATTGGACGCTGGCCGCGCTGCGAGCAAACGGCGTCGACAACATCGCCTTCATCGGCGGTTACCAGATCGACAAGGTTCGGCAGAATTATCCGGAGCTCACATTCCGCGAGAACCGCGACTGGCAGCAGAACAATATCCTGGCGTCGCTCCTGCACGCAGAAGACCTGATGTCCGAGGGCTTTCTCTGTTCGTACTCCGATATCTTGTTCACGCCCAAGGTCGTGAGCCGCGCGCTGGCAAGCGAGGCGGACATTTCGCTGGTCATCGACACCGACTGGTCGAAACGCTACGTCGACCGGACAGAGCATCCGCCAGACGACGCGGAGAAGGTCACCGTGGCCGACGGCCTGGTGACGCGCGTGCATCGCGAGATTCCGCCGGCCGAGGCGCACGGCGAATATATCGGCGTAGCCCGCTTCTCTCCCGCCGGGGCCGCGCGATTGCGCGAGCATTATCATCGTGCGCGCAAGCAGCACGCCGGCGGGCCCTTTCGCGAGGCGAAGTTGTTCGAAAAGGCCTATCTGATCCAGCTATTGCAGCAGATGATCGAGGCGGGGGAAGCGATGGCCCACGTCGACACGCCAGGCGAGTACATCGAGGTCGATACTCAGCAAGATTTCGACTACGCCCGACAAAACTGGAAATGAGCGAGGCGCGTCCGATGAGCGACAAGATATTGTTTCCCACCTCGGTCGTCGGCTCGATGCCGCGCCCCGAGTACGTCAAAGATCTGATTAATGATCCAAACATCAACCCGGCTGACTACCAGCGCCGCATGCAGGCCGCGGTCGAGAGCGTGGTGGCGCTGCAAGAATGCGCCGGCCTGGACGTGGTGACCGACGGCGAGTGGTGGCGCAAAAGCTACATCGGCGTGATCGCCGAGTTGGCGCATGGATTCGAGCTGGGGTACAACCCGGCCGACGGTCGGCCTTGGACGATCGTCGTCGACCGGCTTTCGCCCAAGCAACCCGGCTTCATCGCGCAAGAGGTCAAGCTGGTCAAGCAGCTCACCAACCGGCGGATCAAGGCCACGCTCCCTTCGCCCGCGCTACTGGGCGAGCGGATGTGGGATCCCGAACGCAGCAAAAAAGCGTATCCTACGCGAGACGCCTTTGTCGAAGATTGCGTCCCCATCTTGCGACGCGAGCTGGAGTTGCTGCGCGACGAAGGGGTATGGATCGTACAGATCGACGATCCGCATCTTTGCCTGTTTGTCGACGAGCAGGTGCGAGCGCAGTACGACAACGCCGATCGGGCGGCCGATTTCGACGTCGAGATGGTCAACAACCTGGTCGACGGCGTCGACAATGTGCGGCTGGCGGTCCATCTTTGCCGCCGCGCCGGCGCCCGCGTCCGCGGCGAGGCGCAATTCCGCGGCGGTTACGACCCGATCATTCGCCAATTGAACCGCCTGCATGTTCATCATCTGACGATGGAGTTCACCGCGCCGGGCTCGGGCGACATGGCCGTCTTTCGTCAACTGCGCGAAGACTTCGAGATCGGCCTGGGCTGCGTCAGTTGCACGCCGGGCGTGATCGACTCAGCGGACGAGATCTTTCGCCGCGTGGAGCTTGCGCTAGAACACCTGGCGCCGGAGCGAATCACGCTCAATCCCGATTGCGGCTTCGCCCCCGGCAGCGCAGCCGCGGTGAACATCGACGAGGTGTATCAAAAGCTCAAGAACGAAGTCGCGGCGGCAAACCGATTGCGAGAAAAACACGGATAAATCGCCTTCTTTCAGAACGTGACCGTGGAATGGTCCTCCGAAACGATTGCCGCGTCTTTGGCCTTGGGTAGGAACTGACAGCATGACGCAAACGACGTACAGAGGCCGATGGCCGATCGTGGCGCTGGTGATCGTGTTTCCGCTTGTCGAGCTGGGGCTCTTCACACTGGAACGACTGGCCGATGAAGACTATGTTCCGCTCCTCACCTGGGCGTGGCCCGTCCTCAATCCTTTAACGCTGGTGTGGATGCATGCCCAGGGCGCGCTGCCGGCGCTGTGGCTGGCCTGGGGGACGCGATTTCTGGTGGCGCGAGTCGCCGTTTTTTGTGCGGTTCCGTTTGTCGGCTACGCCCAATCGGCGCTCGCCACGCTGTGGCCCTTCGGGAACGAATATGACTATTCCTACGCCGCGATTCCCTACTGGATCGAAGCGATCTTGCTCGTTCTGATGGCCTCGACAATGCGGCTGGCCGGTTTTCGCCTGCAACGATTTACGCCCGAAGAGCTGGATGCCGAAAAGCTGCCGACGCGGCGGCTCGAAGCGCGCGATTATCATTTTCCGCTGCGCAACGTCTTCGTTTGGACGGCGATCGTCGCCGTCTTGTGCGCGCTTGGTCGCCTGGTGGTGAACAGAGTGCCCTGGGAGTCGGTTGATGGGCACAATCTGATCGATTTCCTCCTCAGCGAGCCGTGGGAATACATGGTCATGGCGATCGAGTCAATCGTGACGCTAGTGATCGGGTGGGCGATGCTCACGGCTCGAAGATTCGCGCCGCGAATCGTGATCGCGGGAATCGTGTCCGCCGGCACGATCATCGATCAATACATTTTCAACGGCGATCCCGACTGGAACACCGTCTATTTCATCGGGCTGTTTGTCCTGGTCCTGAGCGCGTCGCTCTACGTTTTCCGTCGGGCCGGCTACCGGTTGCTATGGCGAGCCGTTCGCGCGGAAGACGCCGCCAAGGCCGACTACAAGGCGCCGCCGGCGCTCGCCAGCAACTCAGCCTGAATCTGCCCCGGCTTCGCGGTCAATCCCCAAGCTGCCGCAGCGCCCGCCAGCGCGTCGTCGATCGCGCGGGCGACTTGCTCCGCCTCGCCGGACGGGGCAAACGGGCATTCGAGCCACGTTTTCAGCCCTTCGGCCAATATCAGCTTTCCATCCTCCAAGAAAGCGACTCGGCCCCCGCCGCGACGATGCTCCGCCAAGAGCGGATAGAGCTTATTCTGGGCGAAGTAGATCACGCGGCCGCGGCACTTTTCCGCCATCTCGGCCGAGAGCGGATCGTCGGCCTTGAGAACGCCGAAGCCGTTTTCAGGAACCGATTCCACAATGGCGCGAATCAATTGCACGATTTGTTCGGGCGTCAGCCATTCCGGCAAACCGGTTCGGTCAAGTTCGCCAACGCCCGTTACCAGGGCGATGTCGCACGAGTCGAAACCGAGGCCCTCTTCCAGCACGCTGCGAGCGCTGACTTCGCAGATCGCTTTGTCGACATTGGGATTCAAGAGCACTGATTGCGCCCCTTCCCAGCCGGAAAAATCGCCGCGGCGCAGCCGTTCGGCGTTGTGATACAGGCCGTCGCTTGTGGCCACGCCCACGCCGTCGCCGCCGCGCGTGAGCATGCGGGCCAGCAGCCGGGCGGTCGAAGTCTTGCCGCGCGTGCCACTGATGGCGGCGATCGGGATGCGACCATTTTCGCCGGGGGCGAACATCGAGGCGATGATCGCTTCTCCCACCGGGCGCGGATGTCCCTTGGTCGGTTGCACGTGGACTTGCAAGCCCGGCCCGGCGTTGACTTCGATCACGGCGCCGTTTTGTTCTTCGAGCGGGCGGCCGATATCTTCGGCCACGATGTCGAGCCCGGCGATGTCGAGCCCGACGACTTGCGCCGCTTCGATGGCGCGGGCGGCCACCTCAGGATGGACGCGGTCGGTAACGTCGGTGTCGAGATTGCCATGCCGCTTAATCAAGATTCGCGTGCCGGCCGGCGGGACTGATTGCGGCGTGTAGCCTTGTTGTCCGAGCGACAACAGTATCACGGCGTCGATTTCGACCGTGTAGAGCAGGCTCGAGCAATCTTCGCCGCGGCGCGGATCGGAATTGAGTTGCTCGTCGATCAGCCGGGCCACGTTGTGGTGACCATCGCCGACGATCACCGCCGGCTCGCCGCGCGAAGCCGCCACCACGCGCCCATTGACCACCAGCACGCGATGCTCGACCCCCGGCGCGAACCGCTCGACGACCACCGCGCCTTCCTCTTTTTCGATGAAGGCGTACGCCGCCGCGACTTGTTCGCGCGTGGTGACGTTGGTAAAGACTCCGCGGCCGTGATTGCCGCCGCGCGGCTTGACGACGACCGGCAAGCCGATCTCTTCGGCCGCTTCCCAGGCGTCCTCGACGCTCGACACGCCGCGCCCCTCCGGAGTTGGCACGCCCACGGTGCGCAGCATTTGACGCGTTAAATCCTTGTCATGGGCGATTGATTCGGCGATGGCGCTCGTCCGATCGCTCTCGGCCGTAAGAATTCGCCGCTGCCGCGCGCCCCAGCCCAATTGCACCAGGCTGCCGCTATTCAGCCGGCGGACCGGGATATCGCGCGCTTCGGCCGCGCTGACGATCGCCCGCGTGCTGGGACCCAGGCAGACGTCATCGGCCAGCTCGCGGAGCTTTTTGACCTCTGTGGTTACGTCGAACGGTTGATTATGGATGGCCGCCAGACAGAGACGATGGGCGACGTCGAGCGCGGCGCGCCCCACGCTTTCTTCTTCGAACTCGATGACGACTTTATAGACGCCGTCTTCTGGCGTCTCGCGCGCTTTGCCCAAGCCGACGTCGCAGCCGGCCAGCCGTTGCAATTCGATCGTGACGTGTTCGAGGATGTGGCCTTGATACGTGCCGCGGCGCAAGCGCTCGAAGAAGCCGCCGCGCTCGCCGATGCTGCAACGGTGCTCGATCATCGAAGGGAGCCACGCCATCAGTCGCTCGTTGAAGCCTGGCAGCGAATCCGACGGGGAGTCTTTGAACTCCTGCAGATCGACCACGGCTTCGAGGACTTGGACCCAGGCCCAAATATTGGGCCCGCGCAGCACCACAATCTTGCGAATTTCCATGCTGAACTTTTAGGACTGTTCCACTTATACCGGAGCGCGAGAATCGGGCGGGACGCCCCGTTTTTCATCCAGTGCTGTCAGGTGGGCGCCCTGACCGAGAGCGCGAAACTGATAGCAGCCCCAACCGGACACGCACGGTCGGCGCCAAGGGCCAACTTGACGAACGCTTGCCGGGCGGTCAAGGCCGCCGCAACTCTGGCGGCCGTCGCCGGTTGCAGCATAGCAGCGGCAGAGAGCGACGTCGGGTCGGTTTTGCTGATCCATTTGTCCGGGTGGTTTTAGGGGGGTAGAATTGAGCACTTGCCGGGGGATTTTAGTGCCTATCCGAAAACCGGGATTTGCGGCTCGTAACCCGATCGTGTTGCTAGCGGCCGTCCGTTTTCGCGTAAGCTCTTAGTTTCCCCCAATCCTTCCCGCCAGCCCGCCGTCTTTTTGGAGCAGCCCCCTGTGGACGACGCGCCCTTTATCCTGCCGACCCTCCCCGACGCTTGGCGCAGCGCTGCACTGGCGCAGCTTGAAAACGGAGAAGTCATCCACGGTTGGTTCGAGACCGATCTCGACGAGAGTCTTCATTTTGTCGATGGATTGGTCCTGCTGACAGACCGCCGGGTGCTATCGTCCCAAACCTTCGAACGCGCGACCGGGGGCGCCATCGACGAAGTCACTTGGAAGTCGGTCCGGCTGACTGATGCCGCCAACCTGCGGCCCAAAGAGCGCAACGGCCTGGGGGTGCTCGAACTCCTCAATTCCAACGGCCGCCTGGCCGTCTGGCGATACACCGCTTCGCGCGCGGCAAGCGCCCACGAACTGGCCGAACGTTTCGACAGCGTCCGCCGCGGGCTGCCGATCGACGCGATACATCTTGAGGATGCCCAACCCGAAGGGGGCATCGCCACTCCTCCGCCGCCGGTCAGCACCTGGACTTTGCTTCGACTGGGGCGCTTCGCCCGGCCACGGGCGGGTTTAATCCTCCTCG
>DASXPZ010000366.1:0-2890 GCA_036493275.1 Pirellulales bacterium | reverse complement strand
GCAGTTTGTCGCTGGTGCAGCTCGAGCAACTTGCCAGTGAGATGCGCGAGGCGCTGTGCAACCTGGTTTCGAGCCGCACGGCTCACTTCGCTTCGAACTTGGGCGTGGTCGAGCTTTGCCTGGCGCTGCACACCACGTTCGATTTCAGCCGTGACCGCTTGATTTGGGACACCGGCCACCAGATTTATCCGCACAAGCTGATCACCGGCCGCTATCGGCAGTTTTCCAGCATGCGGACCAAGGGGGGCCTGATGGGCTACCCCAACCCCAACGAAAGCGAATACGACCTGTTCATGACGGGGCACGCCGGTTCGAGCGTTTCGACCGTGCTCGGCCTGCGCTCCGGTGATCAATTGCAGCCGGCCGAACGCGATCGCCACGCCGTGGCGGTGATTGGCGACGGCGCGTTTCCGTCGGGCATTGTCTTCGAGGCGCTCAACAACGCCGGCGGACTCAAACCACGGATGCTGGTGATTCTCAACGACAACAAAATGTCGATCTGTCCGCGCGTCGGCGGCATGGCCGATTATTTCGACCGCCTGCGGCTCAATCCGCTCTACACCGGCCTGAAGCACGAGGTTTCACGGGCCCTTTCGAAGGCGCCGCTGGGAGACCAGATGGTGCGGCTCTTGGACCAGGCCCGCCATTCGATCAAGGCCGGCTTGCATGGCGGCATGTTGTTCGAAGAGTTGGGCATCCGTTACATGGGCCCGATCGACGGGCACAACATCGGACAACTGACCAAGTACCTGAAGCTGGTCAAAGACGTCGAAGGGCCGGTGCTGTTGCACGTGGTGACCGAAAAAGGACACGGCTTTCAGCCCGCGGCCGAAGACCCCGTCTTCTTTCATACGCCGGCGCCATTTCGTCGCGAGCAAAACGGCGAGGTGGCCGTCAAGAAGTCGACTTCGCGCTCGTACACCAACATCGCCAGCGAGGCGATCGCCGAGGCGATGGAGGCGAACGAAAAAGTCACCGTGATGACCGCCGCCATGTGCCAGGGGAACAACCTGGAGCGCGTGCGCGATCGCTTCCCAACTCGCTTTTTCGATACCGGCATTTGCGAATCGCACGCCGTGGCGTTTGCCGCTGGGCAAGCCAAGGCCGGGCTGCGTCCGATTGTCGATATTTACAGCACGTTTCTGCAGCGCAGTTACGACCAGATTTTTCAGGAGGTGGCCCTACAGAATCTGCCGGTCACGTTCATGCTCGATCGCGCCGGACTCACCGGCCCCGACGGCCCGACGCATCACGGCATGTTCGACATCGGCTACATGCGTCTCTTCCCGAACATGGTGGTGATGGCGCCGGGGGACGAGCGCGACCTGGCCCCGATGTTGCAATTCGCCCTGTCGCACGACGCCCCTGTCTCGCTCCGCTATCCCAAGGCGACCGCTGTACAGATCGAACGGACGTTTGCCCCGATTGAGCTGGGCCGGGCCGAAGTGTTGGAGTGCGGGCACGATTGCACGCTGATCGCTTGCGGCACGCTCCTTTCGGAATGCGCTCAAGCGGCCGCCGTGCTGCGGAGCGAAGGGATGGACGTCGGCGTGATCAACGCCCGCTTTATCAAGCCGCTCGACACCGAAACCATTCTCCGCGCCATCGAGACCTCGAGCGCCGTGCTGACCGTGGAAGAAGGGGCGCTGGCGGGCGGATTCGGCGGCGCGGTGCTCGAAGCCGCGGCCGACGCGGGCGTCTCGACAACGCACCTGCGTCGCCTGGGCGCGCCGGATCGATTCATCGAGCATGGCGAACGGGCCGAACTGCTGGCGGACCTGGGGCTCGACGCGGCCGGCATCGTCTCGGCCGCGCGTGAGCTCGCCGTCGCTGGACGAGGATCGGCCGAACGCCAGTTACTACGCGGCGATCACCGCCGAGAGTCTTGAAACACTCAGCGCCCACGCGAATCGAGACAAGAGAACTCATCCCGACGAGAGAACTTGTTCCAAAGCGCCGCTCAGGTCGAAGGACTGCGAGCGTCGAATCGCAGGCTTTCGAGAAATCGACTGGCGCCGATGTAGTCGCGCGAGTTGTACTCGTCGATGTTCGACTTCAACAGATCCATCAGCTTATCGCAGGCTTTGTCGATGCCGAGATAGCTTTCAGCGCCGATGAACCCCGAAGTCGTAGCTCGCGTCTTGAACAGATTCTCAAGATCGTCGATCGGTTCCGCGTAGCGGGGATCGCGGAGAATGATCGGCCAGGTGATCCGCCCGGTGATCGGGTCGAGCTGCGTGACGTCGAGCCGCCGCGGGGACTGATCTTTGGCGATCTTGTTCAACTCGTCGGTCGAAAGACGAGTGATATTGCTGGCGACGTAAGCTTTGTGAGCTTGCCGCATCTCGATATACGAGTTGGTCCATTCGACCCGATTCTTGATGTCTTGCGATCGCGCTTGCGTGAGGTTGATCACCGCCTGACTGTCCATCAGGTTCGCATAGCCAGAAGCGCCGATCACGGACGCAAGTCCTTGCAACCCGGCCGACTGCGCGGTGCCGGGCGATCCCCATCCGAGCCCGGCCCCTCCGAAACCGCCGTAAGGCATGCCAAAACCGCCATACCCACCGTAGCCACCCCGTCCGCGGATCACGATGTTGTTCTGATTGGGAACGCCCGCTCGATTCAGATTGTTTTGGGCCGAAGCGACTGGGGCCGCCGCGAAGCCTTCCGCCAAAAGCAGACCGCAGGCCAGCGCTAAGTAGCCTGTCAAGCGGCGCCTCCGCGGACTCGTTCGGCAAACGCGACCGGATACGCTCTGAAATGGAGACATCCGTGGGCCCTTTCTCATCGGGGCGACCGCCGCGGCGAGGGGATCTCGGCGGCTGCGAATAGACTTAGGAAACATCCAAGTCTATACTCCGTGTGCGAGGGGTTCAAGCGCGCATTT
>DASXPZ010000365.1:0-6711 GCA_036493275.1 Pirellulales bacterium | reverse complement strand
CCTCCCTGATCAAACCTACGCAACCGACGAACCGTCCCGGGGCGGGCGGCGGCGGAAGTCAGAATCAAATCTTCCGGAACCGGCCCGGCTTGGGCGGCATCGGCAATCGTCCCGGCGCGGGTGGCGGCGGGATCCAAAATCCAAATCTGCCGAATCGTCCGGACTTTGGCAATCGACCGGGCACGGGCGGCGGTGGTATTCAGAACCCCAATTTCCCGAACCGTCCCGATTTCGGACGCCCCGGCGCGGGCGGCGGCGGCACGCTCAATCCGATCTCACCCAACAGGCCAGATTTCGGCAACCGACCCGGCGCTGGCGGCAGCGGCACGCAATGGCCGAACCGCCCCGACTGGAACAACCGACCCGATTGGGCCAACCGGCCGGGCGCGGGTGGCAGCGGCACGCAGTGGCGGCCGGGCGACGGCAACTGGACGGCCAACCGCCCTAATGGGCCCAACCGAGGCGACCTAGGACATTGGCTCAATATGCCGAGCGATGGCCGCTGGAACAACAATGGCATCGGAAACAACAACCGTTGGCAGAACTGGAATAACGTCGGCAACAACTACAACACGTTCGTCAACAATCAGGCGAACGTGGTCCGCAACAATTTCGTGGGCAACAACGGGTATGGCAGCTACGGCAACTTGTTCACCCCGAATTGGTACGGCGGCGCGTATCGCGGCAGTTACTTCACGGGTTATAACGCGCCGACGCCAAATTACTGGTGGAACGCGGCCACCACCGCGAACCTGACTAATTGGCTCTCGTGGAACCAACCCCAGCCGGTGTATTACAACTACGGATCGAATGTCGATTACTCGAACGGCACTGTGTACGTCGATCAGCAGCCAGTCGCGACCGCCGATAATTACATCGGCCAAGCGATGCAGTTGGCCCAGTCCGGCATCGAGGCGCTGAGTTCAGTAGCGCAAACTCAGCAAGCGGCGGCTGCCGTGCAGCCACAAGTCAATGATCGGCCGGCCGCTCAGCCAGCGCCGGCAGCAGCGTACTCCGGCCCGGAATGGATGCCGCTCGGCGTCTTCGCTGTCACGGAAGCTGAGAAGGCTGATCCGACCATCATGCTGCAGTTGGCGATCACTAAGGACGGCGTGATCGGCGGGACCTATCAGAATACCGCCACCAATCAGACGCAAAACGTCGCCGGGAAGATAGACAAAGCGTCGCAGCGGGCCGCCTGGTCGGTGAGCGACGGCCAAACGGATCTCGTCATGGAAGCCGGCATCTTCAATCTCACCCAGCCGCAAGCCCCCGTGCTGGTCCACTGGGGGAAGGAGAAGACGCAGACCTGGCTCATGGTGCGGATGGACCCGCCGAAGGATCAGCCGAAGTGAGCGCTCAGCCGCCGCACCCCACGGCGGTTCCTTGACTCGCGGAACCCTCCTGACCTCTCAGGAGGGTTCTTTTTTTGCCTGTGCGAGCTTGGCACAACTTCTGCACCGAATTCCACCACGCACCAGGCCCTTGAGAAAAGGAGATCATCATGCCGGAAAAAGAGACGCTCGAACGAGCCCGATCCGATAAGCGAGCGGGAAAATCCGCGAGTACGCAGGCCGGCGAATTCGTCCGCGAGGAAATGGAGCATATCCGCGAAGGCAAGCACGGCGCTCGTTCGACCAAGCAGGCGATCGCAATCGGCCTTTCCAAAGCTCGCCGCGCCGGCGTCGATCTCAAGCCGCCGAAGAAGGGCCAAACGAGCGAGAAGACGCGCAAAAATGCCGAACGAGCCTACGCTCGCGGTCACGGAGCGCCGGCCAAGACGCGTCCGTCTGCGAAGCGCTCGCGATCGATCATGTCGGCGTTGCGCCGCGAGGGGAAATCCGCGGCATCCCATTCGTCACTGGAGAAACAAGCTCACGCCGCGGCTCGAAATCGCACGGCGGCCGAGCGCTCCGCCGCAGCCGAAAAAGCGGTCCGCACGAAAGGCCCGCGTAAACGTCACCTGGCCGCCATGAAAGCGGCGCGCACCCGCGCACGACACTGAATCTATTGCTCGATCAGGACCGCGATTGTATTGGCCATGGCCGCGCCGGTCCCACCCGGATGCAATGCCTCGACGACGACCACCGGCGGCGTTGGCGCTTGTGCCATCCACGCCGGTTCGTTAAGACCAGCGCTATCCACCCAGCGCAGGCCGCCGATCGGTGAATTTTTTCATGGAACCTGTCTTTGAGCGAACTCCAACTGATCATTCGCGCGACGAATTTGCCACGCGTTCGATTTGCTCATTGGGCCGAGGCCGCGGATGTCGGCGCTGGCATCGGTGCATCGGCCCAAGCCCAGAGCAGTGCCGCAAAATCGTCGCGCCCCCGCAAGGAAACTAAATCGGGATCCGTGAGAACACGCTCGAATTCCGAGTAACCCTTGGTAAATGCCGTCTGGAGCGCCGCGACTGCGCGAATCAAGCTCTGCTCGCCGTCCGGAGGGGGCGAGTTGGCGCCGATTAACGCCCAGACACGAGCGAATTCATAAAGAACGTCGGGTTCCAGGCCTGTGGCTTGCGTCAAACCGTCCACAATGGCTCGAGCTTTTTGAGAATCCCCCAGGCGCGCCAGCGTTCCGGCTCGACCGAGCCGCAGTGCTGTCTGCAATCGATTGTCAGCGAATTCGAGAGACCGATCCCATTCGCCCAGAGCGTCGCTGCCTCGGCCTGTTTTTTCAAGCGCCATGGCCAGGCCCCAATGCGCATAACAAAGTGCTTCGCGCAGCGTGGCGTGCGCCGGATGCGTTCGAAACATCGGTTCCAGCACGGCGATGGCCTTGGAATAAGAATCGCGCGCGGCCGGCGTGTCGCCGCGATTGAATGCTTGTTCGCCGAGGTTGTAGTAGCTCACGCCCAAATCGACGGCGTAGATTGGAACGCCCGGATAATCCGCGGCCAGGCGCTCCCGAATCGCAAGCGACTTGTGATTGGCTTCATCCGATTCAGGTGGTCGCCCCAACCTGTTCAGCAGGATTCCCAGCCCTTGATAACTCGTTGCCAGGGCGCCACGGTCCTCGGCCGAGGGTCGTGCCTCGGCGACGATCTGCTCCTGGAGCACTAATGCCGATTGCATTTCCGCGACGGCCTCAATCGGCTTGTGGAGATTGATCAGCAAATGACACAGATGGACGTGCGTGCGGGCGAGCGACCGGCGGATGTCCGCGTCGGCGGAATTCGCCGCGTAGAGTTCCTTTTGGAGATCCAGAGCCGTTCGGAGTTCCGTATTGGCTTCTGATGAGCGATTCAAATCGTCCAGCAGGCGTCCGAAGTTGCTCCGGCTTTCCGCCAGATCGCGGCGAAAATCGGGGTTCGCCGGCGCGCGTTGAACGAGTTTTGCTTGTTCCTCGATGGCGAGCCGGTACTCAGCCTCCGCCTCCGGAATTCGGCCGTGTTCCGCAAACAAGCGCGCCAGATTGTTGTGATCAAGGCCAATGGCTCGCGGAAACTCGGTCTGGCCTGGGTCGAGCCGGGCCAGCTCCTCGTGAGCCGCAAGCGCCGCGTGAAAGGACTGTTCCGCATCAGCAGCTCGGCCCAGTGACTGGTGGATGCGGGCGACTCGGGTCAGCGCCGCCGCGACGAGCCGCCGTCCCTCGATGTCCGTCGGAGCGCGCCCGGCGAATTCCGTGTAATACTTGACTGCCCGCTCCAAGAATGCGCGCTGTTCTGGCAGCAGTTCCTTTTGTGTCGTCAGGTACGCCAGCGATTCTTCGCTGAGCATGTCATCGAGCGTGGCTTGCATACGGCGACGCTGCGCGTCCGCGTCATCCCGCTGATCCCGAGCCGTCTGCGCTTCGCGCTGGACTCGGCCGAGGAGGATCCACGACGAAACGGTTGCATAGATCATCGCGGCGACCAAGGCCGCCGAAAGGCCCGCCAAAATAGGTCGACGGCGCATCCACTTGACTGCCCGTTCCCAGCCCCGTACCGGCCGGGCGACGACCGGCTCTCCGCCAAGCCAACGTCCCAGATCTTCGGCCAATTCGCGCGCCGAGGCATAGCGATGATCGGGGTCCTTCTCCAGGCACTTGTGCACGACTGCTTCAAGATCGCGGCCGCCTTCGGGGTTCACCCGCCCCAGTCGCTGGGGTTCATTGCGCTGGATGCGTTCCATCAATTCGGGGGTCGGCGTATTCTCGGTTGCGCCAAAGAGCGGGCGAAGTGTCAACAATTCCCATAGTGTCGCGCCCAGACTGTAGACATCCGATCGACGATCGAGCGTGCCCACCGCCATCACTTGCTGCGGACTAGCGTAGCGGAGCGTCCCCACGAATTGCCGCGTTCGGGTTAGCCGACCTTCGGTGTCGTCGGCCAATTGCGCGAGTCCGAGATCCATGAGTACGGCCTGTTCGCCGTCGGCAGTCACGAGCACATTGCCCGGCTTGATGTCGCGGTGCAGGACGCCCGCCTCATGCAGAGCGTGAGCAGCCTCGGAGACTTGCTGCAACAGGCGCACAATGCGCCGCAAATAACCGCGACCGCCGGTCGGATGGCGGTCATCGATTATCGTGGCCATCGGAATCACTTCGCCGACGATGGTGGGCGCGGAGAGCGATTTCGGCGCCGGCTCGGAAGTCGCCGTTGGTGGAGCGGCCGACGGATGCTGAGCCGCTCCGATGGCCGCTTTCCATTCCGTTAGATCGACGGCCGTGGTCGCGTCCCCATCGCGCGTCAGCGCGTCGCACACGGCCGCCAGCGGCGCCCCCTCGATCAACTCCATCGCATAGAAGAACTGCTCACCGTCGTATCCAGACGAATACACCTTTACCAGATGGGGATGATCGACTCGAGCCAGGGCGCGGACTTCGCGGCGGAAGCGAGCGTCGGCCTTTTCGTCTCCGGGCCGCGGCTGGACTTTGAGTGCGACCATGCGTCCCAGGGCTGGCTGCCAGGCCTTGTACACCACGCCCATGGCGCCCCGGCCGAGCTCGCTGACGACCTCAAAATCACCGAGACGACGACGGCTGCTCGGCGTCGCCGCCGTCAAGGTCGTCTCTGGCTCTTCGGCGTGTGAGGCGGCAGCCCAGGATTCGGCGTCGGATTTCGATACGGGAACGCCGAGAATCCGGGCCAGCACTTCGCTGGGCACGACTCCTGCATCCGAAAGTTCGACCGTGCGGCCGGTGGCGTAGCAAAGTAACTCGACTCGGCGCCGTCCTCGACGGCTGTTTAAGAACAGAGCGGTTTCCGCTTCCGGATCGAATACGATCAGCGGATGCAATGGAATCAACGCTTTGACGTCTTCGACGCGAGCCGGGTCTCCGAGGTAGACGCCTTCCGTGAGCGGCGAGCCCGCGCCGACTATCCGCGGCAATTCGAGCGACGTGATCCGCCAAGGGACCACGCCGTGCATTTCGATCCGCTCGACGATCCACCGGCCGCGATCGGGCCGTACTTCCGTTACGGCGATGAGTCGCCGACCGGCGAGCACATCGATCCGTCCAAACAGTTCGGCGGCGGCGGCGAGCAGAAGTTCGGCCAGCGGACGGAATCCAGCGCCGATTCGAGCAGCCGGAGCGGCGTGCGCTAAATTCCTGTTGCGATATTCCACGAGCCGATCGAACAATTCGCCGACATAGACGTTTTGCCGCATGCTTCCGGTCTGGCCCAGCGCCGTGCGCAAGGCGCTGTCGAGCAACAGGCAGTTTTTGAGCTCACCTCGGGGTCCATCGAGTGTTTCGGCGATCGCGCGAAATCCAACATGATGCGATAATCGTGGTACCAGTACGCGAATGAACTCGCGCCAATGGCCGAGCGATGGACGAGCCAAGTTGCGTAGTCGCTCGGCGACAGCCGGCGGGGGCGGTCCTTCAGCGCTCGCCGTGACGATCGCCGAACTCGCAAGTAATTTGAGCGCGGCTTCCCAGAAATACACGCCGCAATCATGGGCGTCGCGGTGGGACTTGGCGTTGTGGGCGCGCCGATACAGTTGCGCGAGCGGCAACGGTAAGCGGCGGAGCAATTCGTCGGAAATGGCGGGGCGGTCGGTCATGAAACTCGCTAGGGGGTTGCCTTGAGCCTACCCGCACAACGGGGGCCGATCAAGGATTTGTTACTCGGCTTCGAGAATTAGCGTGACAGGACCGTCGTTGACCAGCTCGACCTGCATCGTTGCCCCGAATCGGCCGGTCTGAACAGGGACGCCTTGCTCAAGAAGCGCGACAATGAACTGCTCGTAGAGGGGAGTGGCGTGTTCGGGTCGAGCCGCCGCGATGAAGCTGGGCCGTCGGCCCTTCTGGGCGTCGCCATAGAGCGTGAATTGACTGACAACCAGCACCGACCCGTCGATATCGGCAACCGAGCGGTTCATCTTGCCGTCGTCATCGTTGAAAATGCGCAAGTTCACGATCTTCTCGGCCAGCCAGCGCGCTTGCTCGATCGCGTCGGTGTGAGTGACGCCGAGCAACACGAGCAAGCCGGGGCCGATCGAGCCCACGATATCATTGTCGATCGTGACCGATGCTCGGCACACGCGCTGAATAACCGCACGCATCGCCAATTCTCATCTGGGATTGTCAAATTGAGCATGACAGGGACGCATGCGAATACGTATACTCCGGCCGGGTATTGCGGTTCGAGACTTGGGCTCGATGGCTCTCATTCCGATTCTTGTTGCGAGTTCCGGGCGTAGTGGCACGACTGCGCTGATGAGTTTGCTCGGCACCGATCCGCGCGTGGCCTTCGACCGCGCTTATCCGTTTGAAAATCGC
>DASXPZ010000364.1:0-9209 GCA_036493275.1 Pirellulales bacterium | reverse complement strand
GCGAAGCTGCCCGTCGCGCCCAATGCGCCAACAACTTGAAGCAAATCGGGCTGGCGATGCACACTTATCACGATTCGAACCAAAAGTTTCCGATCGGCGCCAAGTGTCAGTCAGACGGCTCGATGGGGAATTCATTCTGGGTCGGCCTGATGCCCTTCCTGGAAGGGGACGCCGTCTACAAACAGTGGAATCAGGTGATCAGCGCAAACGGTGCGTTGGTGACGTTCACGGGATCCGTTTCCACTCCGTCTTGGAGCCCTGGTCTCAGTACGAACCTGAACGTGGTCGGTTTTAGCGGCAGCGGCGCCGGCGGCTCGGGTGGCTCGCAGGGGGCAGGCTACAAGCCGGCCTCGATGCTCTGTCCGTCAAGCCCGCTCCCCACCGCAATCACGGTGACCACGACCGGCGGCCAGAATGCTCAGGTCGTACAGCCGACGTACGCCGGCATTGCAGGCGCCGTAGCCCGCCAAATGGACGCTATGCTCCCGACCTCCGGAGGGACGGTCGGTGGGATGGTCCTGGGCCTCCCATCGGGATTTATTGGCTCCCTGACGCCTACGACTCCGGGCTACTCTCAAGTTTACGATACTCGCATCACCCAATCGTCCGTAACTCCCCCAGCGGGGAACTCAGGTTACACCGGCGGCAGTGGCGTGTTCATTCCGAACAAGTCGATCGGCCTGGCCGGAGTCTCCGACGGCACGACCTGCACCATTTGCATTGGTGAGCAATCGGCGTTTCAATGGACGATCCAAGGGACCCCCACGACCGACAGCAACGGCATGGCAATTGGTCTCCAAACCGACTGCCGCGCGAGCGCTCCCTATGGCGCCTTTTCGGGCTGCACTGGTCTAGGCCCTGTGGATGGCAAAGGAACTGCAACTAGCTTCCATGGAGCCGCCTGGAACCTGGCGACCGTGCGCTGGCCGATCAATGCCTACACCCCCGCGAAGTGGAACCAGGCCGCCAATAACCCTCAGCTTCCCCAGCCGATTGCGACGGCGAGCCTTGCCGGAGTGGGCGTCGGTTGCGCCAACAATCCCATCCAATCGCAGCATCCATCGGGGGCGATGGCACTGCTTTGCGATGGTTCGGCAAGATTGCTGCGGAACGAATTGGACCTGACACTGCTTAAGCGGCTTTGCATTCGCGACGACAGACTCATCGCGACGCTGCCTGACTAGTGATTGAAAGGGCCGCTCTTTGTAGCGGCCGGTTACCTCGTTATTGCAGACCTCGGCGCCGCTCGTACGGCGCCGAGGTTTTTTTATGAAAGCGCGCCAGGCCATGCGCGCCTCGACGCCGCCCAAAGCACAACGCCGCTATCAGACGGGCGTCGGAGGCGACGAAGGACAGTGCGGCGGACAGCCGTCGAAGTCGAGCGGCTCAACCTGAATGGTCACATGATCCAGTCCGAACTGTTCGTGCAACACTCGTCGCACTTCGGCCAATAGAGCGTACGGCGGAAAGTCTTGCACGGCGGTGACGTGGCCGCTCAGCGCGTCCATGCCGCTGGTGATCGTCCAGGCGTGCAGATCATGCACCGCCAGCACGCCGTCGACGGCGGTAATCGCAGCGCTGACGCGCTCTAGATCGAGCCGCCGCGGCGTACTCTCCATCAAAATCGAGATCGCTTCGCTTAGCAGTCCCCACGAAGAGTAGACGATCAAGACCGAGATCAACGCCGACGCCAGCGGGTCGGCCCAGTTCCAGCCATAAGTCCATACTAGCGCCCCGCTAAAGAGCGCCGCCAGGCTGCCGAGCAAGTCGCTGGCCACGTGCAGCCAGGCGCCGCGCAAATTAATATTGTTCGACCCGCCCGGATGCAGCAGCCACAGTCCGACGGCGTTGACCAATAGCCCGCCGACGGCGACCGCCATCATGAGCGGACCGCGGACTTCAGGCGTATTCCACAGCCGATGGTAGGCTTCCCAGACGATGCCGATCGAGATCGCGCCCAGCGCCGCGCCATTCGCCAGCGCCGCCAGAATTTCGGCCCGGTAGTAGCCGTATGTGCGCTGGGAATTCGCAGGTCGCCTGGTGATCCAGGCGGCAAACAGGCTGAGCGCCAGCGCGCCGGCGTCCGAAAACATATGCCCGGCGTCCGCCAGTAGCGCCAGCGAATTGCTCATCCAGCCGCCAGCCAGTTCCACCACCATGTAGACCAGCACCAGTACAAGCGACCAGGCAAGCCGCCCAGAGACCCCGTCGCGCGCGGCGCGATGATCATGCCCATGGTGGCCGGCGGCGTGAGAATGGGAATGGTGTGCGGTCACTGTTTCGCAGGCTGACTGAAGGAAAGGACGATGGCGGAAAAAGAGAGCGTGGTTGACCGTGTTCGAGGGTCCCTGTTCGCTCTGGCGTGGGGCGGTGATCCTCGATTGCGCCAGACTTCCTCTCGACAATCGTAGCATGAATCGCCTACAAGTCAGAAACGCCCATTTCCGTTGGGACGGTCGGGCGTCCGTGGCGCCACGACAAGCCCGTTTGAAACCACAGATTCGGAAAGCAGCCTCCCCCACGATGCCGGCCGTCAAAGAATCATCCACAGTTCCTCCGTCGCCGGCTACGCGCTTTTTCGCCGTGCTCGCTCGCTGGAGTCAGCGATTGCGACCGCAAGCCCGGCTGATGACGTTCTCGATGGTGGTGGGCGTCTTCGCCGGGTTGGGCGCGATTGTGTTCTATTTGGCGGGCGAGGTTGTATTTCGATTCGCGCTGACTGACCTGGGCGGATACTCCCCGATCAAAGCCGGCGGCGAAACGCCGCTCTTCGACCCAAGTCTGACGCCACTGCGACCCTGGCTGCTGGTGCTGATTGCGGCAGTGGGCGGCTTGCTCTGCGGTCTGATTGTCTACACCTTTGCGCCCGAGGCCGAAGGACATGGCACAGACGCCGTGATCCGCGCGTTTCATCATCGAGACGGCGCCATTCGTCCGCGCGTGCCGTTGGTCAAGCTGATCGCCAGCGCGCTGACGTTGGGAACCGGCGGGTCGGGCGGGCGCGAAGGACCGATCGCGCAGATCGGCGCCGGCTGTGGATCGTATCTCGGCGGCGCGCTCGGGCTATCGGCCCGCGAGCGGCGGTTGCTGATGGCGGCGGGGATGGGGGCCGGCATTGCGGCGATTTTTCGCGCGCCGCTGGCCGGAACGCTGTTTGCCGCCGAGGTGCTGTATAGTGAGTCCGACTTGGAATCGGACGTCTTGATGCCGGCCGGACTCGGCAGCGTGACAGCGTATTGCACATTCGCCACGGCGCTCGGCTGGCAGCCGTTGTTCACGATCCCGCCACAGATTATGAGCGTGCTCGTCTTCGAAAATGCTTTGGAGCTCGTCGCGTATTTGCTGCTGGCGATCGTGATGGTGGCGCTGGCGTCGATTTACGTCCGTTCATTTTATGGCTTGACGCGCGCGTTTCATCGGCTGCCGATCAAGCCGCATTTTCGGCCGATGATCGGCGCCACGTTGACGGCGCTGCTGGCTGTTGGCGCCTATTACCTGCTCGATCACGATCAGCGAGCGCTCACGATCTTGTCGTTCGGTTACGGCATTATCCAAAATGCATTGGAGATGGCGCTGTCCGGAGAGACGGCCTGGAATTTTGGCGCCCTGCTGCTGGTGGTCTCGTTGGGCAAACTGCTGGCGACCGGCCTGACGATCGGCAGCGGCGGCTCGGCCGGCGTGTTTGGTGCGTCGATGGTCATCGGCGGTTGTTGCGGCGGCGCGCTGGGACTGCTGCTCGACCACGTAGCGCCCGGCGTGGCGCCTCATCCGGCCTGCTTTGTAATTGTCGGCATGGCCGGATTTTTTGCCGCGGCCGCCAAGACTCCGTTTTCGACCATCGTCATGGTGAGCGAAATGACCGGCAATTACAACTTGCTGCTGCCGACTTTGTGGGTTTGCTCGCTGTCGTTCCTGCTCTCCGACCCGCACTCGATCTATAGCGAACAGGTAACAAACTTCTCGGCGTCGCCGGTGCATCGGCATTAGCAGGGCGCCAAAGATGACCGCTGGAAAAAGGGCGGCGCCTTGGATTACCCAGCCGAGGCCGCGGGTTAATTCCGTCTCCCATTTTTCCGGCCAAACGCTCATTGGTACTTCGCACAACGTACTATGGATGTATGGATCCAGCCTCGGAAAGCTTGTCGCCTGCTCAGTCACGTGGCGCACTTTTGCCTCGCGTGCAGGTCGCCGGGCAGGAACTGACTCTGTTCGTCGAGTCGGACGCGATGATCGAAGCGTTGGCCGCCGATATTCTGGCTGCCCAGCGGCGGGTGTGGATCGAAGTCTACATCTTCGCCAACGACGCGGGAGGACGGCGCATTGCCGAACTGCTGTCGCAGAAGGCCCGCGCAGGTCTCGATGTCCGCGTGCTGTACGACGCGGTGGGGAGCCAGGCCACGCCGTCGAGTTTCTTTCTGACCATGATTGCCGCGGGGGTGCAAGTCCACTCCTATCACTCCTTTTGGTACGCGCTGCGCAGGCTCTCGCCGCTGACCATTTTCAATCGGCGCGATCATCGCAAGTTGTTCGTCGTCGACGAACAGGTCAGTTATTTCGGCGGGATGAATCTGACCGACACGCTACCGATCGTCCGGCCCGGCGCTGGAATCGCCGGTTCCGCTGACGAAGCCGGCGGCTGGCGCGATTTGCACGTGCGAATGCTGGGGCCGCAATCGGCCGACGTCGCCGAGAGTTTTGACCGCGCCTGGCGGCGGGCGCATCACCTGCCTGTCGAGCGCCGCCCGCGGGCATACCGTCGCGGGCAGTTGCCCGGACGCGCCACGGAGTTCATTCGTTTTTTCGACAGCGGGCCGGGGCTGAAGAACTCGCGCGCCGAACGGATCTTTCGTCGGCTATTCAAACTGTCGCGCCAAAGCGTGCTGATTTCGATGGCCTACTTTCTGCCGACGTGGCGGATGCTGCGCGCGATTTTTGCCGCCCGCCGCCGCGGCGCCACGATCCAGGTGATTGTTCCCGGCAATAGCGACGTCAAGCTGGTCCGTTGGGCGAGCCGCTATCTTTATCCCCGGCTGCTGCGCGGCGGAATCGAGTTGTACGAGCGTGAACTTCGGATGCTGCACAGCAAGATGATCGTAGTCGACGGAACGTGGTCCGTCGTCGGTTCGTGCAATCTCGATCCACGCAGCCTCGACATCAACCTGGAGTTCGTCGCCGTCATCCGCTCGGCCGAACTGGCGGACTTGGTCACGCGAATTCACCGCGATGAATTGGCGGCAAGTCGCCGGGTAACCGAGGCCGACGTCGCGCGGCGCGCCTTCTGGCAGCGGTTCGGGGATCGCATTGCCTACTTGTTGCGCTGGTGGCTTTGAAATCAATCGGGCTGCCCGAGGTATTTCGCTGAGCACAGCGTCCAGCCGTGCTGCGTGACCGCGGCGCCACGCTTAGCGCCGCTAGCGTGCTGGCGCCGCGACGCAAGCAAGCGTTTCTGACGACTTATTTAGTTCGGTAGAACGCACTCTGTGTTGACGCAGTTCGAATTAACCGATATTGACTATGCCGATTGGGTAGGTCTCGCTCGGTGGCACAGGGGATGGCTGACAGATCCAAGGCGGGGCTACTGATCATGATCACGCGCCACGTCGGATTGCAAATAGAGGACGCTGCGCAGTCATCGACGGACATTCCGTGCATCTTGCCGTTTCGCGCGAAAGCGAACAGTATGCCAGCCCTCCCCAAATCGGATCATGAGTTGACGGTCATCATTCCGGCGTTCAACGAAGAACGGCGCTTGCCAAAAACGCTCGCCTCATTGGCCAGATTCATGGACGCTTCGCGGCTCAACTACCGCGTCGTGGTCGCGGACGACGGCAGCACTGATCAAACTCCCGCGCTCACCCGCGGATTGGGCTGGCGCTTTTCCACCGTCAGCTTGCCCGAGAACCGAGGCAAAGGGTGCGCGGTGCGCAACGCCATGCTGGCGGCAACGGGTGAAGTGGTGGCGTTTACCGACGCCGATCTGCCGTTCGACCTGAAGTCACTGATCGAAGGCTACCGCTGGATCGCACAGCAGCGCTGCGAGGTGGCCTTCGGCACGCGGCATGCCGAGCAGAGCGAAAGCCGCATTTCGCGTCGCTGGATTCGCACGCTGGCCACGCACACGTTCCAATTCCTGGTTCGCAACTTCGTCTCGCGCGACGTCAGCGACTGCCAATGCGGCCTGAAGGTTTTCAGCCGCCGCGCCGCCGTCGAGATTTTTTCTCGCGCGGAAGTCGATGGATTCGCATTCGACACCGAAATCGTAATGTTGGCTTCCCGGCTCGGCTTGACGCACGCCTGTCTGCCCGTCACGCTGGTGAACGATCAGGCCTCGACTGTTTCGCTGTGGCGCCACTCGCTGCCGATGGCGTTCGACGTGGCCCATGCCCGCTGGAGGCTGGGACGCCGCCCGATCACGACGACGCACGATGCCGACTGGGGCCGTCTGGCGGCGCCTCGCCGGCAAGTTGCTTAAACAGCCCGTCCCGCTCTACGGAAAGCCCGGCTTCGACATGCGAGTTGTGCTGCACGCCGACGACTTCGGACAAAGCGCGGCGGTCAACGACGGCATACTGCGCGGCTTCGATCGTGGTCTGTTGACGAGTACTTCGTTGTTGTCGAATGCGCCGGCCGCGCAGCAGGCGATCGCCGCTTGGCGCAGACTGGCCCGCCGCCAGCACGCGGGCATGATCGCGTCGGCGATCTCTCGTGCGCGACTGCACGACGAGCCGGCGCCGTTCGATCTGGGTGTTCATCTGAATTTGACGCAGGGGCGTCCTCTGACGGGCGATCGCTATCCGCCGCAACTGCTCGACGACTCTGGCCGATTTCCGGGGGTGCTGCGCCTGTTTCGTCGTTTGCGGGGCCAGGTCTCGGCCGACGTCATCTGCGCGGTTCGAGCGGAGTTGTCGGCGCAGATTTCGCTGCTCGTCGACCACGGGCTGCGTCCCACGCATCTCAACGGTCACCAGTACGTCGAAATGATTCCGCGCGTGGCGGCGCTTGTGCCGGACTTGTTGGCAAAATTCGACATTCGCGTGTTGCGCGTGGCCGACGAGCCAGGTCTGACGCGCAGCACGGTTTGTCAAAACGGCCGCGTAGGCGCCTGGTTGCTGGCGCTGATCAAACGACGTTTTGCGCGGCTGCTTCGCGCTCGTCTGGAATCGAGCGCGGCGCTCTCGCCGAATCAATACTTCGGCACGGCGCACGCCGGGCGGATCGACGCCCGAGTGATTGCCCGGTTTCTACAATCCGCGCGCGGTCCGGGCCTGATCGAGATCGGCATGCACCCGGCCGCGTCACCCACGTCTTCGGCGCCAGGAGACGAACAGGACGGCTGGCAAGACCCGCTGGCATATGTCCGCCCGGACGAACTGGCGCTGCTCGAAAGCAAAGAGTTGTGCGAGTTGCTCAGCGCGCGGCGGATGAAGCTGGGACGCCTCTCGACGCTGCGAGCCGCTTAGATCGACAGTTGCAGCGCGCGAAGGCGCGTCCTCCCTCAACCGCGGCGTTTGGCTTCCAGCAGTTCGCGCTTGATTACGCCAGACTCTTCCGGCTGGCTCGGGCCTGGTTTGCCGAATCCGATCGGCTTCGTGTTGCTCGGCCCACGGCCCGCGTTGAATGTCTGCCAGGCTCGATCCCAATCCCAATCCCCCGTTTCCAGGTAATCGAGCGCCAGCAGCTTGCGCAGCTCTTCCAGATCAGCGAAGCTCAACCCCTCGGTTGCTTCAATGATTCGGTCGACGTCGAGCGAAGTGGCGATTTCGCCCTGCCAACACTCCTCGATGAAACGCCGTCGCAGCCCGGCGTCGGGCGGACGAAACTCCATGATCACGTCGATCCGTCCCGGCCGGCGAAACGCCGGGTCGAGCTCGCGCAATCGGGCGTTCGAAGTGAACAGGAACACCACGCCGCAGCGGCTGGCCATGCCGTCCAACTCCGAAAGAAACGTGCTGTGGTCTTCGTTTGGCCCGGCTTGCTGGCGATCGCGAATGCCGAGGTCGAAATCGTCGAACAACACCACGCCCGGTCGATCGAGATGAAACAATTCGCCGAGCGAGTTCTCCTCGCGTGCCTTGCGATAGAGCTGGACGCTGACGTTTCGCCATTTCAGCCCGTTTCGCCTGCATTCGCCGCCCAGCCAGCGACAGGCCATTGTTTTGCCGTTGCCCGGCGCCCCCAGCAGCAACACGCCGCGTCGCTTGGAAATCCCAAAATGGCGAAACGGCTCGCGCGGTGAACGGAGAAAGCCGACTGTGTTCTGCCACAGTCGCCGGCGATCTTCCTCGGCCATGATTGGCGGACGACTGCGGACCGCGTTACGGCTCAAGCGGCGGATGTATTTCGCAATCAGGGGGACGTCTGCTTGCTGAGCCACCCAAAAATCGCCGGGAGTGTTCGCTTTCGGCAGGTAGGGCAACACGACCTGCACCAGCGGCACGGTCTGTTGGCCGATCCGCAAACTGCAAACCTCGAGGCCGACCTGGAGCCTCGGTTGCTTTTCCGAGCCCAGCGAGACGAGCGGGTCGGAGCCCGACAATCCGATTCGGGCTTCGACCTTTAACCGTTTGCGCAACAGCTTGGTGGGCTCCCAATCGAAGTCGATCGCGCGCACCGGCCCGCAAAGCAGCGCGGCCGCCCTTTGAAGACAGTAGTCGAAATCAGCCTGGTAATGAGAGAGAGACATGTCGGGTGAGGACATGTAGCCCGACGATGAGGTTCGCGGCGGCGAAGCGCCGGCGCTTAATTCCGGTTTCCACTCGCCGGCGGCGTGAATTTGCCGTCTGCTGGATTGGCTGCCTGTAATGGCGCCGCGTCGCCGTATTTGTTTTGCCACTCCTGCATCAGCCGCGTCAGGCGGGCGATCCGCTCTGCCTGGGCGGGGTCGGAGGAGAGGTCGTGGATTTCGTCTGGGTCTGATTGCAGATCGAAAAGCTGCGCGCGGTCGATCTTGGGGTAGCGGATCAGCTTCCAGCGATCGTCGCGGACGGACCGTTGCACGTCTCGGTACGCAGTGAAGAGGGTGTCGCGCACTTTCGTCTCTTTGCCGGCGATGATCGGCGTCAGGCTGCGGCCATCTTCGTCCGCCGGAATTTTCACGCCGGCCAAATCGCAAACCGTAGGCAGAATGTCGTACAAATAAACGAGCGCTTGCGATCGGCCGCGCGGAACTCCGGGCCCGCAGAAGACCAGCGGAGCCTTCATCCCTGCCT
>DASXPZ010000363.1:0-7209 GCA_036493275.1 Pirellulales bacterium | reverse complement strand
GCCTGCCCGACACCGATCCGGTGCATAAGGTCTCGATCATTCCGCGCGGCATGGGGGCGCTGGGATACATGATGCAGCGTCCCGAGGGAGATCGCTACCTGATGACGCAAGGCGAGTTGGAAAGCCGCATCCAGGTGCTGCTGGCCGGCACGATGGCCGAAGAGATCGTGTTTCAAGACGTTTCGACCGGCGCCCAGAACGACCTGGAGCGAGCCAGCGAAATCGCCCGCTGCATGGTCATGGAATACGGCATGAGCCGGCTCGGTCGGATCAATTTCCGCGAGAGCGGCCGTTCCCCCTTCTTGGCAGGCGGCGGAGATTTCCCACGAGAGCGGAGCCATAGCGAGCAGACCGCGCGCGAAATCGATCAAGAAGTCAGCCGGATTATCGACGAGGCGATCGAAAAGGTCCGCCGGATCATCGAGTCTCGCCGCCCGGCTCTGGTCGGCCTGGCCGAGCGCTTGATTGAGAAGGAAGTCATCGACGCCGACGAGTTGAAAGAGATCATCGAAGAAAACTCGCCGAGCCCGATGCTCGTTCCGGGCACCGGCATCGCGCGTAAGCGGGTTGTCCCGCCGCGCGAAGAAGCGGCGCCGGAAGAAGGAGAGCCCGCCAGCGGGGCGTGATTTGGTTCGTCATCGACGACGACTGTCAGGCTCAGGCGCGCCCGCTGGGGCCTAGCTAGCGTCGCGAGATTTGGGCGGTTACAAGGACTGGCGTCTCGAATTCTTCGTCGCGGCCCTCTTTTGGCTCCCGGCCGCCGATTACAAATCGGCCACGCAATGTCACGCTGATCTTGACGCCCTGCTGGCGTCCCTTCTATTTTGCGGCTCGTTATGGACGCGCCGCTCGTCTGCGCCCGCGCCCCACCGACACTGACAGCATGGAAGCCGTGGAGTCGCCGGTATGCATACCTCGTCATCGAACGTCTCAGATTCGCCCAATCCCGAAGTTGTCGGCGTTCCGCTGATCGACATGAGTCGTCAGTACCAGGGGCTCGCAGGCGAGCTGACTGCCGCGGTGACGCGCGTGCTCGATTCGGGCCGATTTGTCCTCGGGCCCGACTGCCAGCAACTCGAAAAATCGATCGCCGCCTATTGCCACGCGCCGCACGCCGTGGCGTGCGCGTCGGGGAGCGACGCCATCCTGCTGGCCCTGATGGCGCTCGGCGTCGGTCCGGGCGATGAAGTGATCCTGCCCAGCTACACGTTCTTTGCCACCGCCGCGGCTGTTGTTCGATTGGGCGGCAAGCCGGTCTTTGTCGACATCGATCCGGCGACGTTCAACATCGACCCGCGATTGATCGAACGCGCCGTCACTCCCTCGACTAAGGCGATCATGCCGGTCCACTTGTTCGGCCAATGCGCGGACATGGACGCAATCCTGGCGATCGCCGCCCAGCGCAAGCTAACCGTGATCGAAGACGCCGCGCAAGCGATCGGCGCCGAATACAAACAGCGCCCCGCCGGCTCGATGGGGGACGTCGCCTGTTTCAGCTTCTACCCGACCAAAAATCTCGGCGGCGCCGGCGACGGCGGCATGCTGACCACGCGACGACAAGACGTCAACGATAAGCTACGACTATTGCACGTCCACGGCATGAGCCCGCGCTACCACCATCAGGTCGTCGGGGTCAATAGCCGCCTCGACAGCCTGCAAGCGGCGGTGCTGAACGTCAAGCTTCCGCACCTCGACCGCTGGACCTCGCTGCGGCAGCTTCATGCGCGCCGTTATCAGGAGCTATTTGCGCAGCAGGGGCTGGCGAATGTGTTGGGCTTGCCGCACGAATCGATCGAAGGGCGCCACGTCTGGAATCAATACGTCGTCCGCGTTCCCGACGGTAAGCGGGACGCGCTCCGCGAGCACCTAGCAAAGCACAAAATCGGTAGCGAAATCTACTATCCGGTGCCGCTACACGAACAGCAGTGCTTCCAGTATTTGAACTGCAAGCTAGGCAGCCTGCCGCAGACCGAGAAAGCGGCGCGCGAAACGATGGCCCTGCCGATCTTCCCTGAACTGACGATCGTCGAACAGCAGTTTGTGGTCCGCTCGATCGCGGCCTTTTTTGGAGTCGGCGCGCCGAACCGCGTCCCGGCGCCAAAATTTCTGCAAAACGCACAACCCGCCGAACGGAAACACGCGTAGGCTTGCTCGATTTCAGCGGGCGTATTGGGAAGTTAAACGAGCAACCGTCAGGCCTTGTTTAACTTCGGCTCGCCATCTTCTACAACAAACGACGCCCGCGTCACTAGCGGCGCGCCGGGGCGGGTGACGTATTCCACTCCGCGGTAATCGGTCCGCCACTGGCTCGGCGTGACTTCGCAACGGACGTAGCCTCGCTCGGCGTTGTAGAACTTCACGAACGGATTTTCCTCGAGCAGCGTGGTTTGGGACTTGGGGAAGGCCATGCCGTCGCCGCCGGAGCTGATCGACGTGCCGACGAACTCGACCGCCACCGGCTTGCCGCCAAGATCGTCGAAATCAACGGGCAGCTCGTTCGCCCAATTGCTGTGAATGTCGCCCGTCAGCACCACGGCGTTGCGCGTCTTGCGATCGTGCAATTGCTTTAGCACGCGACGCCGGTCGGCCTCGTAGCCGGGCCATTGATCCATCGAGAAGGTGACCCCTTCGCCCGCCGTGCGGTCAGCGCGGGCCATCATTACCTGCTGCGCCAGCACTTTCCACTTGCCGGTTGACCTGTCGAGGCCGTCGAACAGCCAGTTCCGCTGTTTTTCACCCAATAGCGTGCGGGCTGAGTCGAGCGACTCAGGACAGGCGGGCTTGTTGCCGTCGCCGCACGGCTGATCACTGCGATATTGCCGCGTGTCGAGCACCAGGAAGTCGGCCAACTGTCCGTAACCCAGGCGGCGATAGAGCTGCATCTCCGGGCCTTTCGGCAACGCGGACCTTCGTAGTGGCATGTGCTCGTAGTAAGCTTGATAGGCGCGGGCCCTTAACTGGAGAAACGCCTCGCGCGGATCGTTGTTCTGTGAGACGTCGTTGGCGTAATTGTTTTGGACTTCGTGATCGTCCCAGGCCAGGATCCAGGGCGCCGCCGCGTGCATCGCCTGAAGCGCAGGATCGGTTTTGTATTGCGCGTGGCGATTGCGATAGTCTTCGAGCGTGTTGAGCAGCGGGCCGACATGCTTCCGCACGCCGCCTTCTTTCCCTTTCCCCTCGTAAATGTAGTCGCCGAGGTGAATCACCAGATCCAGGTCTTCCTTGAGCATGTGCTCATACGCGGTGAACAGACCCGCTTCCCAGTGCTGGCAAGACGCAAACGCAAAACGTAGTTTGTCCGGCGTGATATCCGCGGCGGGAGCAGTCCGCGTGCGCCCCTGGGGGCTGGTGTCGCCGGCCGCTTTGAATTGATACCAGTACTCGCGCGCTGGCCGAAGCCCTTCGACCTCGACGTGGACCGAATGGGCGAAATCAGGCGAGGCGACGGTTTTGCCTTCGCGAACGATCTTGGTCATTTGCTCATCTTCGGCCACCTGCCAGGCGACCTCCACCGCGTCCGCAGGCATGCCGCCCCCTTCGAGCGGCTTCGGCGCCAGCCGCGTCCAGAGCACAAAACCATCGGGCGTGGGATCGCCCGAGGCGACGCCGAGCTGGAACGGATGATCGGCCAGGGCGATATTGGCGCGGGTAATCCCAATCGCCCGATCGGACCAAATCGCGGCAGCGGCCAGCGAGCTGGTGGCGATGAGAAACGAACGGCGACTGCCGCGGTGTGCGATTGGGTCAAACGCTGAAATAAGAGGACGAGTCATGGCAGAAAGTAGCTCCGCTGAAAAAACGAACGATGAATTCCCGTCTCCGCATCCACCGAAGGCCCCGGCTCAGGCCGGGCCTAGGGCGCGATCGCGGCGGACAGTTTCTTAGGATAAACATTCCACTCTACAGTCGCCATGAGAGCGCAGTGTGGTTTTGATGTGAGACAGAAACTCCGGTTGGTAAAAAGGGGCGCATTGATCGCCCCGGGCGCTTGGGCCGCGACCAGTCAAAAATACCGACTTCGGCGTTTCCCAGCCTATTTCCCAAGGGGGTGGACCGGCGCGGCCCGCGGCGGCTAACATGGATTGTTCGGGGGGCCGGAGAGAGGTCGCCTGCGAGTAGTGGCAACGAACAGAATCCAGTGGCGTCCCTTGCGGGGGTCCGTGGCGGCGGACGGTCGAAGGGCAGAAATCCGGCACAGGACCCATATGACCCCCGAGCTCCACAGCCTGGTCGGAGAACTCGAAGCCAATATTTCTCGAGTGGTGCTCGGCAAGCCGCGCGTGGTGCGGCTCTGCGTCGTCGCCCTGTTGGCCGGAGAGCACGTTTTGCTCGAAGACGTGCCGGGCGTCGGCAAGACGCTGGTCGGCAAAGCGCTGGCTAAGAGCATCGAGGCGAAGTTCACGCGGATCCAGTTTACGCCCGACTTGCTGCCGGCCGATATCGTCGGTTCGAGCGTCTTCGACACCAAGTCGAGCGAGTTCTTTTTCAGCCAAGGTCCGATTTTTGCCAACATCGTGCTGGCCGATGAAATCAATCGCACCACGCCGCGCACGCAAAGCGCGCTATTGGAGGCGATGAGCGACGGACAGGCGTCGGTCGATGGCAAGACGTACCGGCTGCCGCGACCGTTTATGGTGATTGCCACTCAAAACCCATTTGAATTCGAAGGGACGTATCCGCTGCCGGAAAGTCAGCTCGATCGCTTTCTGTTGCAGACCTCGATCGGCTATCCTGATCGCGAGGAAGAATTGCAGGTGCTGACCAGCCATCGGCAGGGCGAACCGGTCGATCGCCTGGCGCCGGTGCTGAATTGTCAGCAGGTAAATTCCCTGCAAGAAGCCGTGCGGCAAGTAACGGTTGACGAGGCGATCCACAACTATCTGCTCGACCTGATCGAGGCCACGCGCAATAGCGATGACTTGCACGTTGGCGCCAGCACTCGCGGAGCGCTGTGCTTGTATCGCGCGGCGCAGTCGCTGGCCCTGGTTGACGGGCGAGACTACGTGGTGCCAGACGACGTCAAGCAATTGGCCGTGCCGGTGCTGGCCCACCGAGTGATTACGAAAGGCTATTTGCACGGCAACCAACGGAGCGCCGTCGAGGGAATCATCCAGCGATTGGTCGACGATCTGCCGGCGCCGCGCTGAACGCCCCAGGGTCGCCTCGCCAAGGCTACGAACGATGTTCGATCGAACCTAGGTTTGCCAGGCGCAGACTCTCATGCCAAGCCCACGAATTCGCCAAGTTACGATCGAAGGGCTGTTCTTTCTGTTGCTGCTGAGCTGCATTCTCGCCGGCGCGCTCGTTCGTCAGATTCAATTGTTGCTGATGCTGTTTTCGATGATGGTCGGCATTCCGCTGTTGAATTGGAGACTATCGCGGGCCACCTTGCGAAGATTGGCCATCGCGCGGCGCATCCCGAGCTCGATTGCGGCCGGCGACCTGTTGCTGGTCGAACTCGAAGCAAGCAACCGAAGGCGTCGCCTGCCAAGCTGGGCGCTAACGATCGAAGACCGGCTTCGCCGCGAAGGGGCGCCCGAGGGAGAAGAGATGATCCGCGCCCGCGCGCTCCTTCCGTGCGTCATGCCCGGCTCTTCGAGCAAGCAGTCGTATCGCGGGCGGATGATGCGCCGTGGCAAGTACGTGTTTGGCCCACTGCGCGTCTCGACGCGTTTCCCCTTCGGACTGGTTCGCGGATCGATCGTCGTTCCACAGCGGCAGACAATGTTGGTCTCGCCTCGCCTCGGTCGGTTAACGCCGCTTTGGCAGCGATTGCAGCAATCTTCCGACCTGGGGACGAGCAACGTGGCGCGGCGGCAAGGGCTGCTGGAAGGAGACTTCTACGGCCTGCGCGACTGGCGACAGGGGGATAGCCGGCGATGGATTCATTGGCGGACCACGGCCCGTCGGCAAACGCCGGTCGTCCGACAATTCGAGCAACAGCGTAATCAGGACCTGGTGCTGATTCTCGAACTGTGGCAGCCAGAGCGACCGGCGCCGGCGGACCTGGACAACGTCGAGCTGGCGGTAAGTTTTGCGGCTTCGATCGTGGCCGATCTTTGCCGCCGTGGCGGCCGCACGCTCTGGGTGGCCACCGCGGCGCAAGAGCCGCAATTCAACAGCGGGCCGGCCTCACTGGCCCTGACTCGCGAAGTGATGGACTCGTTGGCTGTCGTCGAGGCGACGAGCGCCGATCGGTTACCAAAGAGCGTTGCCAAAGTGCTCGAAGTCGCCCGACCCGGCGCCAACGCCATTGTGATCAGCACGCGATCGATCGACTGGACCGACACGGAGCGTTTCTCGCAAGTCTGGTCCAGTCCGCGGCAACGGGCCTGGCTGAGCCGGTTGAAATCGATCAATACCAGCCTGCCGGAACTGGCCGAGTATTTTCTGCCCTCTTGAATTTCATTAGAAACTTTTCCGCGCGGACCATCGATGTTGGGATTTCGGTTGAAAAAACGGGAGCGCCGCGACCGCCAGGCGGCGCCGCGCCACGCGCCGCGGATCTCGCTCCAGCGGGCGCTGCAAGTCAGCGTGGCGTTGCTGTCCGCTTCGGGATCGCTCTTGCTCGGCATGGCGGAGGAGAACAACCTGCTGCTGGCGATCGTGGCCATCTTCGTCGCCGCGGCTTCGGTCTATCTGACCGACGTCAAGGGCTGGATTCGTCTGAGCAATAACGCCGGAAGCATCGCCAGCGTGGCCGCGCTGCTGTTTGCGTTGTTTCAATATCGGCGCGACACAAGCGACGTTGGTCTGCTGGCGCTAGTCAACTTTGCGGTCTACGTGCAGTTCGTCCTGCAACTGAAAGCGAAACGTACCAGCAGTTATTGGCTGCTGATCACATTGAGCCTGATGCAGGTGGCGGTCGCCACGGCGCTCGACGTCCGGCTGTCGTTCGGCATTCTGCTGTTGCTCTACATGACGATGGCGATTCTCACGCTGACGCTGTTTTACCTCTATCGAGACAGCCTCCGTTCGCAGATGGATACCGCCTCGTCCGCGGCCAACCAGGCCGTCGCGCGGCCGGGCGCGCGTTGGCCCCTGGCCGCTCAGGCGAATCGATTTGCAGGCAATCTCGCGCCGCGACAGACAGACGAACTGCTCGCTCGACCGCTGATGTGGCTCATTCTGCGCTGCTGCGCCGCGGCAATTTTAGTGACGGCGTTCGTCTTTTACGCCATCCCTCGTTCCGGCCAAATGCAATGGCAA
>DASXPZ010000362.1:0-5631 GCA_036493275.1 Pirellulales bacterium | reverse complement strand
CCGACCCTTTTCTGGCGTCGCCAACTCAGGCTCTCCCAGCACGCCGGTTTCGCTGTAGCTGCTGGTCCAGGAAATCACCGTGGCGGGTCCGGCGGCGAACAGGTCGACCCAATTGAATGGGCTTTCCTCTTCGTTGAAGCTGATCGTCCCGTCCTTGATCAGGTCGGTCCGCACGCCGTCGCCGTCGAGGTGCATGTACAGCGACGTCTCCAGCTCGCAGGCGTGCGCGCAGCCGCCGGGGAATTTGCTCTGACGCCAGCGCGGGAGGAACTCCTTGTCGACCGTCAACAGGTTCCACCACGCGGTCAGCACGCACTCAGCGTCGGTCTCCAGATTCGTCCGCCGGGCGACCAGGTCGAGGTTCGGCATGTTCGAGCCATGACCGTTGAGCAGAATGATCTTTTTGAACCCGTGATAGGCGAGCGACTTCGTGATATCGAGCACATGGTGCATGAAGTGCTCGAAGTCGTTATTGATCGTGCCGGGAAAGTCCATGACGTGCCCCGTGTAGCCATAAGCGACGACCGGCAACACCAGGATCTTCTTCGGCAAGTCTCGGCCGGCGCCCGCCGCGATGCCGGTGGGACAAACCAGGTCGACGTCAAGCGGCAGGTGAGGGCCATGTTGCTCGACGGCGCCGCAAGGCAGGATGCAGATCTTGCCCAGATCGACGGCGTCGTTGATCTCGGGCCAGGTCAGTTTCTCGTAGCGGTATTCTGTCGCGGCGCGGCTGGTCATATAGTTTGAATCCTGGAAACGGAAAAGGTGTTTATAATCAGGCTCGGTCGGCGGGCAAGCCGATTAAGATTTTGCCGAATGGCGCAGAGAAATGACAGGGCCGGAATGAGAAATGACGGACGATTTCCCGGATCTCCTGTGCGCGCAATAAAAAATCGTGCGGCGTCCGCCTCGGCCACTCCAAAGAGTCGCCGTTTCAGGCGGACGCCGCACGCACAACTTCCGAACGTTCGAGCGGAGCTGAGCAAACAGCTCGTCGAAGCGTTTGGACTATTTGCCTTTTCCCGCTCCGTCGAGGTTGAACGGCTTCAGATTCGCCGCTTCTCGATGGTTATCCGTGGTGGGGAACAGATCCCACATGTTGTCTGTCGGATTGACGCCGACCTCCAGATTGCCGGTAGCCAGCGGGGTGGACTTGGTGACGAATTCTTCGCCGTTTCCACGGTCAAAGCGAACTACGATCGGGTAATTCGAGCTGAGCGTGCGGCTGCTCCCGGCCGGAACCGTCACATCCTCTTCTTGGAAGATGAGGTTGAATTCCTGATTGCTCTTCGTGTTATCAATCACGAGCTCGTAGCGTTGCTTATAGAGCTGCCAACCGAGTTCGGTCGGCGTGAAGAAATAGGTGCCGGGGAACAGCTTGTAGACCGCGCGACCGAATGTTTCGCCACGGTCATATTCGATGTTCCAGGGGCGGCCGTTCGGCAGCGCGGCCAGCTTTTGCTTCATGCCCGGCTGCGCCACGTAGTGGTCGCCGTTAATGTTGTAATTGATTGTTCCCTTCGAATTAGCCGGATTGATCAATAGCACGCCACCGGCTACCTCTTCTCCTTCGAGCGCGTCGAGCGGCTTGCCAGTGACGATTGGCAGTCCCAGGGCCTCGGCCGCGTTCCCTTTGGAAATTGTCAAGGAGCCGCGCCCTTCATTGCCAATCACCATCGCTTGCTCACCCAAGACGATCGCCGTCCCTTGAGGCAAACCCGGATCGAAGATCAGGGTTACGTCCCCTCCGGCGGGAAGCTTGGCGACAGGGCCCTTGCCGGGTGAGGCGGACTCGATCAGCTTTCGCGCTTCGACCCACGTCTTGAGCGTCTTGACTGGCGCGGTCAAGTCGGCCACCGCCGGGGTTGCCGTCGCCACTTTACCCACCGCCGCGTCGAATTCTGCCACGTCTTGCTTCAAGTCGGCCTTGTCTTTTTCGGCGTCTTGCGACAGCCGAGCCATCAGGCGCTTAATGTCTGTGTGGCGGGCCGCGAGCTCGGCGCCGGCCGTGTCTTGTGGGTTCCCTTTGACCCAAGATTCGTAAACGCCCGTCGGATCGACAGCTCGCAGGGCCGCGACCAACGCTTGTTGATCTTCAGGCTTTAATTTATTCGCCTTGGCCAGGATTGCGATCTCATCGGGCAGGATGGTCTTGATCTTCTCCGCCAGGGAGGCGATTTGATCGCCAATATTCTTATCAAGGTTGGTCAGCGCAGCCCGTTGCGAGTCAGCCGAGAGAGGAACTGGCTTGATGATCGGATTGATCATCGCGACTGGCTTGTTCGTTTCGAACGTATTAGGCCGTAGAGCGGCGTTCCCCTGCGCCGGCTGCGGGCCAACGCGAGGCGGGGCCGCTTTCTGAGCCCAAGCGCTTCCGATTGACGCAGTGACGACGAGGACGACACCAATGGGTAGTAAGTAGCGTGACATGGCAGAAAACCTCCAACAGCCGGCATGAGTCAGAAATCTGCACGCGGAACGATCCCGCCCGCAAACTTCTTGCGGGCCTTGTGAGCGTTGCGGAAATATCTTTGCAAATCGTGTTCCAAGCTGGGAAATGCGCTGATTATGGGGGTTTTACGCGAAGCGCTGAGCTGTCGCGCGCATTGCCAGCGTCAGCCTGCTTCGTCGTTTGCCAGATTGATTGCCATCGAGCCACCGTCGTCTCACAGGCGCCCTGGCAAAGGGAATTGACGCCGGTCACAATAACTCGGCGTGTTTTTGAAGTAGATGCCTCGATCGTCGCGCGTAATCGGCGCGGCCCGCATTCAAGTCGCCGCGATTCCGTTTCTTGCAGAGACCGTATGAAGATCATCGAAGTACGCACGATCGCCCTGGGGGGCGCGACCCACGATCATGGCTGGCCCGGCGGCACCGATCCCAACGTTCAATACAACACGCTGGTCGAAGTCCGCAGCGACGCCGGCCTCATCGGACTGGGGAGTTGCTACACCACGCGGGCCCTGGTCGAAGGCTCGCTCGATCTCCTCCGCCCTCACTTGATAGGCGAAAGCGGGCTGGAGCCGGAGCGCGTCTCGGAGAAGCTGCGGCAGTCGATGTTCTGGCTCGGTCGCGGCGGCTCGGTCGAGCATACGATCAGCGGCGTCGATATCGCCCTGTGGGACCTGTTGGGCAAGGCAGTCGGCCAGCCGGTCTCGCGGTTGCTGGGGGGCTGTTATCGAGACCGGATCAAGCCGTACGCATCGATGTTATTCGAGGATCCGCCGCTGTTGCGCGAAAAACTGCAAGAACAGTTGGAGCGCGGTTTCAAAGCGATCAAGCTCGGCTGGCGGCCGTTTGGGCGCGTCAGTCGTCAGTACGACGAGGTCCTCGTTCGCACGGCGCGCGAGACGGTGGGCGAAGACGTCGAGTTGATGGTCGACGCCGGCGGCAGCGAGCAGTTCTGGCCGCATGGAGTGACTTGGGCTCGCGAGACGGCCCGGATGCTCGGCGAATACAACATCACCTGGCTCGAAGAGGCGCTCCGGCCCGACGACGTCGCAGGTTTTGCCGAACTGCGGGCAAATTCGCCGGTGCTGATCGCCAGTGGCGAAGTCTTGACGCGGCGCCAGTCGTTTCTGCCGTTCATCACGGGCCGGGCGCTCGACATCATTCAGCCCGACGTGACGAAGTGCGGCGGCCTGAGCGAGGCCCGCAAGCTGGGTTGGATGGCCTACGACCACGGCGTGATGCTGGTTCCCCACGGCTGGAACACGGGAGTCGGCGTGGCGGCCGATCTGGCGCTAGTGGCGGCGCTGCCGGTCGCGCGGTGGGTCGAATTCCAGACAGGCGTCCCCTACATCGAAGAGATCATCACCCCTCGGTTCGAACTCGACGCCGACGGCATGCTCCGTATTCCCACCGGGCCCGGTTTGGGTATTGAATTGAATCAAGACGCCATCGCGCGTTACGGCCGGTAACCCCATGAAAGAATCACCCGTCGCCATTGTCACTGGCGCTTCGCGCGGCATCGGCCGGGCGATCGCGCTCGGTTTGGCGCAAATCGGTTATGCCATGGTCGTCAACTATGCGACACGCAAAGAAGCCGCCAACGCGGTGGTTGCCGAGATCGAGCGCGCCGGCGGGCGCGCGGCCGCAGCGCAAGCCGACGTAACCAAGGGAGCGGACCGGCAGCGGCTGGTCGACGGGGCCGTCAAACTCGGCGGCCGGCTCGACCTGCTGGTCAATAACGCCGGCATCACCTCGCCCGGCCGGCGCGATCTTCTGGAGGCCACCGAAGAAAGCTGGGACCTGGTTTTCGACACGAACCTGAAGGGACCGTTTTTTTTGGCGCAGGCCTGCGCGCGGCGAATGATCGAACTCGCCGGCGAAGGTAAGATAACCGGCGGCAAGATCATCAACGTCTCTTCGATTTCGGCCTATGCCCTGAGCACCGACCGGGCCGATTATTGCCTGGCGAAATCGGCCATGCCGATGATGACCTGGCTGCTGGCGGCGCGGTTGGCTGAGAACGGGATCTCGGTTTTCGAGATTTGCCCAGGAGTGATCGCCACCGACATGACCGCGCCGGTGAAAGAACTGTACGACGAACAAATCGCCGCCGGCCTGGCGCCAATGCGGCGCTGGGGAGAGCCGGAAGACGTGGCGCGGGCGGTCACGGCCATTGCCTCGGGCGCGTTTCCGTTCAGCACCGGAGAACGAATCAACGTCGACGGCGGCTTTCACATTCGGCGGTTGTAACGAGTAGCGAGTCGGGAGGTAGACGAAGGTAAGAGACGAAGAGGAAAGAAGCCACCGAGTTCACAGAGTACACCGAGAGGGAATTCGGAAAACGCCTCACGTTGCGGTTTATAGCGTTAGGGTACTGAACCAAATTGCTTTCTCTGTTTTTTCTCTGTGATCTCTGTGCCCTCGGTGGCTACTCGTCTTTGGAAAACGCCGGATGAACCATCTACTTCCACTTGAGCGCCCGCCGGGATTCCTGCAATTGAATATCGAACTGATTGAACGCGTATGAGATTTGCATTCTTGGGCTCCGACTCGCAGACGCTCGCTATCGCTCAGTATGTGGCTGCCCGTCGCGACCACGACCTCGCATGGGCCTGCGAGGTGGGTTCGGCCGTGGCCGAGCTGCGCGCTTGGGCGCCTGAGATGAAAATCGCGCCTCACTGGGAGATCCTGGTAGGCGGCGCCGAGGCCGACGTCGTCGTCGTCGCGCGAGGGGATAACGATGACGAACGAGCCGAACAACTTCGCAAGCTGGTGCAGGGCGCCACGCCGCTGTTGATTTCGCAACCGGTCGACAGCTCGATGCTCGTCTACTACGAGCTCGACATGATCCGCCGCGAGACGGGCTGCGTGATGATCCCGTGCGCCGCGGATCGCTGGCGTCCCGGCCTGGCTCGGTTGCAGGCGATTTTGCGGCGTGACGCAGGCTCCGACATCGGCGAAATCAGCCAACTTGTCTTCGATCGCACTTTGGCCGACCGGAGCCGCCGCGCTGTCGAAACGCAATTCGCGCGAGACTCAGCCGTGGTCCGCGCGCTGTGCGGCGATCTGACCAGCGTCTCGGCTATGGGCCCGCCAGGAGACATGACAACCGTATACGCGAACTTGGGGGTGCAACTTGCCGGGCCCGGCGGAAGGCTGGTCCGCTGGAGCGTAGGGCCG
>DASXPZ010000361.1:0-2057 GCA_036493275.1 Pirellulales bacterium | reverse complement strand
AAGATCTTGCCGACGAGATTCATCGAACTTTCCTCAGCCTCTGCCAGACTGCGCCGTGGGCGGTTCCAGACCGCCGCACAACGCCATTTGCTGCTTCAATGAGCGCCCAAATTTCCATCTTGGACACAACTGTCAAGGGTGTCGAGCCGAAGCGCACAAGATTTGTCCGCGGCACGAGATACGGCCGCGCGGGACTAGATATTCACTATAGACCGAATCGCGAGGTCGAGTCAATTAAGAACGGTCCGAAAACGGCAAGCTGGGCAGGCTGGGAGGCCATCCAAACCGGTAATTCGGCGCCAGCGGAAGATCCGGACACAAGTCGGTACGGCGCCAGGAAATAGGAGCCGGGATCGAAGAACCGGTGGGCTCGCACGGTTTCCAACGCTTACGTCGGCTAAGTGGCTCGCCGGGCGATTTTTTCGCGACTCAGCGAATATCCACCCATCCCGGCTATGCTAATGGCAAACAGAAGGCACGCGCCCGCCCCTACATCGCCTATGCGGACATAGGGGCTGGTTCGCGTGTCGAACGGAATCTCTTCGACCAGGACGGCCATTTCGCGGCGCGGTCCCTGCCGCACGATCCGGCCATCGGCGTCGATTACGGCCGAGAAGCCAGTGTTTGCGGCCACAGCCAGCGGCTTGCGGCATTCGACCGCCCGGATCGCCCCGGCCATCAGGTGGAGGTCGAGCTCGCTCGATCCCCAAAACCAGCCGTCGTTGGTCAGGTTCACCAGCAGGTCGGGCTCTTCCCCTTGCTCGCGCAGGGTGGCTACTTGCCCTCGAATGAAGTGGGGCAGGAAGGTCTCGAAGCAGATGCTCGGAGCGACGCGCCCCCCGCGCACCGGCAGCGACACCGGTTGCTCACCCGGCGTCAGTCCCCCTTCGAGCGGCGTCAGCTTGTAGAGCCAGGGAATCGATTGGGCGAACGGCACATATTCACCGAACATCACCGGGCGCATCTTGTCGTAGCGCCCTTCGACTTTGCCCTGTTCGTCCAGGAGCACGGCCGAGTTGTGCGACGTGATGACTCCTGGCCCATAAATGACGGTGTCCATGCCCAGCAGCGAAGGAACGCCAAACCGCCGGGCGACCCCTTTGAGCAGGTCTTGATGATCGGCGACGATTTCGAGGAGCTTCTCCTTGCTCCACTCGACTCCTTCCGGCGCGTGGACGTCTTGGGTGTAGAGGGGCATCGCGTCGCGGAACATCGTCTCCGGCCAAACGATCAGATCGATGTCCTTGTGCTCTGTGAGGGCTTGCTTGGAGAGCGATAAATACTGATCGTAAATCTGCTTTGTCCGCTCGCGGTCGAGCTTCATGTCGATATCGACCGAGCCTTGGATCAAAGCCACCTTCAACCCCGGACGAGTGTGCTCGCCCGCCATCCGCAGGTGGCCATAGACGAGCGCCGCGGCCAGCGCAGCAATCGCCGGTGCAGCGGGCCAGAGAGTCCAACGGGCGCCTTCGAGGGGCAAGGCCCGCGCCACGGCCGCGGCCACTAGCACGATCAAAAAGCTGACGCCATACCCGCCGCAGAGATCGCTGATCTGGATCAATTCAATCCAGCGATATTGGCTATGTCCTAGCGTTCCGAGATTGAGCCCCGTCAGCATGTGCGATTGCGCCACTTCGAGCCCGGCCCAAATCGTGGGCGCGGCAACGAGCAGCGAGCAACCCACCTGATGGACCGCCATGCGCGCGAGCCCAACGAAGATCGGCAAATAGACCGCCAGGTACGCGCTGAGCGCGACCCAGCCGATGCTCGTCGCCGCATGAGGCAGGCGGAGCCAGTGGAGCGTCGCCATCCAAAACGCAAACCCGGCGAGCCAGAGCGCCAAATAAGGACGACGGCCTGGCAGTTCTTTGCGGCGAATCAACAGCAGCCACGGAATCGGCGCGACCCATGACAAAGGCCACCAGCCGACTGGCGGAAGCGCCAACCAGGCCAGCGCACTGCCAAGCAGGCCGAAATTGAGCGTCGTCCAACGGCGTGGGGGCGACGGCGCAGCGGCCATGCGCGATTTGCGCTGCTCGCGCGAGCCCGCGCGTTGG
>DASXPZ010000360.1:0-3336 GCA_036493275.1 Pirellulales bacterium | reverse complement strand
CCGGCGAGACGATGTCCGCTACCGCGCAGGCGATAGCGATCGCCAAAAGCAGGTCACCGATCGTCCGGCGAAAAGGGCGAGCCACCACCCAAGCAAGCAGCATGACGGGCCACAGCCACTTGCCGTACTTGGCGACACCCCAGCGCAGTTGCTCACCGGAGTCTGTGAGCGTGCCTTTCGAAGCTGGCGTCGGCTGTGTGCGCGGCGGAGCTTTGCTCAGCTCCCAGCCATTTAGCCGCCCTTCGGCGTTAAAATTGAAGTGCGCGTCGATCGGGGCGCTCGGATGATTCCAGAGGGCCGTCTTCCCGCCAGGACGTTTGGAATCGACTGCAAACTGCAATCGGGGATTTCCCGGCAGGTTTGCTTCGAGCTCTTCCTTTGTCCAGCCCGGATGGGCTGGTCCTCGATTATCCCCCTTCGACAGCAACTCCATCATTTCGTCGAGGGCCTGACGATATTCTTGCATATTGCGCGCTTGCAATTCCTGAACTTCAGCCTGGTGGCGAAGTTGGGCAATGCGGATCCGAACATTCTGCCAGTTCTTCAGCCCGCCTAGCAGGCCGCAGAGGAACAGGAAGGTGATCCAGAAAAGAGCTCGCCGCGAAAGCATGTCTGAGCCCCGTAATTCCCATACTGATCGACGAAGAGAACTCCAACGTTTATCGATCGACGGCGTCGGCCGCGGCGAAGACGCTGGAACAGTTGAACGAGAAGCCTGGCAATACTTCGGAAGCGTACAACTCGCCGTCGTGCACAAGGCGCTCTTCCCAATGTTCGTCGATTAGCCTCAGCACGAGCATCTCTCGCTTTTGGGCGTCGATAATCCAGTACTCGCTGACTCCCGCAAGCAGGTAATCGTCTCGCTTCTCGACATAATCCCGTCGCTCACCGCCGCTCGAAACCACTTCAATGACGACATCGGGCGCCCAGGCGGACCAAAGATCCCCTGATGGCGGTGGCGCGGATTTGTAAATGGCTAGATCGGGATGCCGTTCCGATTCGGCGCCGGCGACAACGATCTTGCATTCGCTGCCGCTGGCAATGGTGTGAATCACGCCAGGATTTGCCGCGTCGAACGCATGGATCTGCCGGCGAAGCGCGTTGCTTTGGACCAGATGCTTCGGTCCGGGAGCGTCGATCACGGCCACTACCCCTCGGCTCAATTCCAGCAGGGAGCCGTCTTCCGCGGTGGCGTGCTCAAACTCGCTCAGCGTCATTGGCCGTCCGTGGTCGGCCCGGCTGAGAACGGTCGCTGTTCGTTGCACAACATCCCCCTTGGCGCGGACAATTCTCGCCGCTGCCTCTCATCAAACAATCGACCAAAAACCACGACCGGTCAATCACTCACGGTCCGAAACGCCGGCGGTAAAAATCGCAACAGATCGCTGGCGATCAATGAGACTTCGCCCAGTTCGGCCGCGCCCAAATCGCCTGCCACGCCGTGGACGTGCGTCGCCAGCCGCGCGGCGTCGTACGGTTCTAACCCTTGGCACAAAAGCCCGGTGGTGACGCCTGTCAAAACATCCCCGGCGCCGCCGGTGGCCATGCCGGGATTGCCCGTCGTGTTGTGAGCTTGTCTCGCGCCGTCGGTGATTAGCGTGCGATGTCCTTTGAGCACGATCACCACGCCGCACTCGCCGGCTAGTTGCGCGGCGCGGCGCTCCATTTCAGCGCGATCGGCCAGGCCGCCGGCCGCGGACCCCGCCGCGCCGATCAAACGGGCGAACTCACCCGGATGCGGCGTCAAAACCCGCGGGCCCGCAGGCTGCCGCAGTGCCTCGGGCTGAATCGACAGGGCGTTCAGCGCGTCGGCGTCGAAGACGGCCGGTTGCGGCAGCGTGGTGTAGAGCCACGCCACCAGCGCGTCGAGCGCTTCGGAGCGTGAGAGCCCTGGCCCGCACGCCACGGCGGTCGCGCCCTTGAGCATCGGTTGCAAGGCCTCGCGCGCGGCCGCGGCGATGCGACCCTCGTCGTCCGGCAAAGGAGAAGTCATCAGTGAAGGCTCGTACGTCGAGACGGCGTCGAGCACGCTATCGGGCACGGCCACGCGGACCAGCCCCGCGCCGCTGCGCAGGCAAGCGACCCCCGCCAACCCGATCGCGCCGGCCATTCCGCGCGAGCCCCCGATCAACAGCGCGCGGCCATAGTCTCCCTTATGCCCTTCCGGATCGCGCTTGGGCAACCTGGGGAGTGGATCGGTAGGCTTCATGAGTTTCTACCACGCGCGGCGTTGCGCGCGATCAGTCCGGCCACGTAGGCGCCTTTGAAGCCGGCGTCGATGTTGACCACGGTCACGTTCGCGGCGCAACTATTCAGCATGCTGAGCAGCGCGGCCATGCCGCCGAGATTCGCGCCGTAGCCGACGCTCGTTGGCACGCCGATCACTGGGCAGTCGACGTAACCGCCCACGACGCTCGGCAGGGCGCCTTCCATGCCGGCGATCACTACCACGGCGTCCGACCCGAGGATCTGCGGCAGCCGCGCCGGCAGTCGATGCGGTCCCGCCACGCCCACGTCTTGAACGAAGCGAACTTCGACTCCCATCCAAAGGGCCGTCTCACGGGCCTCTTCGGCCACAGGCAAGTCGCTCGTCCCGGCGGTGACGATCGCCACGCGCCCTCGATCGACGTCCGCCGCCGCCGGCGCCTGTTCGAGCGGAATGCGAAACGTGCGGCCGAGCGGGCTGTAGCGCGCCGTCGGAAATTTTCGAAACAGCGACTCGGCGAAGTCGGGCTTGATCCGCGTGGCCAGCACGTCCACCTGTTCGGCCCGCAGGGCGGTGAAGATCCGCTCAAGTGATTCGAGCGTTTTCCCTTCGCCGAAGACGACTTCGGGAAAGCCGCAGCGGCGATGGCGATCGAGATCGATCTGGGCGTCGCCGGTATCGGCAATCGGCGCGCGGGAGAGCCGGCGGACAAAATCTTCGACCGAGATTCCGCCTCGCAGCAGCTCCGTCGCCAGTTGGTTCAGTTCAGCCGGTTCCATATCGGTAATCGTACCCCCCAATCGCGCCTCGTGCGATGTGCGCCTCGCAACCGGACGTGGCCCGCCGATCAGCGGGAGTGCGAGGCTCCCGCCGAGCAGGGCAGCGCTTTCGACGAAAACCCACCGAACACGGCCACCTGCAATCGAACGTCTTGTCACGCGGAGGACCGCGTGACCTCCCGGAACGCGGCGCCGCCGAGCAGAGGCCGGTCAACAAGCCGCCCCGCACTCCATTTGAGGTTGTCAATCTGCCCCTTAAGTGATAGCAAATAGCAAAGTTATGCCGGACAGGCGGTCTGCGCCGCGAGGGGTAATCGCCCCGCGGCGGAATGGCCGTTTCTTTGACAAGGT
>DASXPZ010000359.1:0-3186 GCA_036493275.1 Pirellulales bacterium | reverse complement strand
TCGGCCGTACATTTTCAGGCCGCCCGGCCCCGTCATGAAGTAAAAAGTGCCTCCGCCTGGCTTGATGTCGCGCTTGATGAACTCCATCTCGAACCCGGTCGGCGCCAGCCATTTCGAAAAATGGTCGGGATTGGTCCACATCTCGAACATCAATTCCAAGGGCGCGTCGAACGTCCGATTGATGACGAATTTTTCTTTGCCTGTCGATTCCTTCTCCAAGTATTCCGCCAGCCGGTCCCAGGTCGAGTAGCCGCTGGCCTGTTTGATGATCTTGCGAACCGCTTCGAGGGCTTCCGGCGAGGGAAGCGCCATCGTCATTTCCATCTTCGTTTTGCCGCCCGTTTCGGAGAAGAGGACCGTGACGCGAAACAACGGCGCCTGCTCGTCGTTGCCGCCGTGGTCGTAGACCAACTTCTCTTTTTCCACGACTTCGAAGTATTTCGTCTTGTTCTCGTAATCGACGCCGTCGGGGCCGTGCATGGTGTAGTTCCAATGGCCGCCGGCGCGTAAATCTTTGCTGTGCGTGGTGATGGTAAAGCCGCGTGGGCCCCACCACTTGGCCACCTGCTCCGGATCAGTCCAGGCGTCCCAGACGGCTTGCAGAGGCGCGTCGTAGACGCGAGTGATGTCGAGCTCGTTGGACTTATTTTTTGCGGCCATTGCTGGTTCCCTTTGCGTTCTTCTTGGCGGTGACGGTTTTCAAGTGGGCTTCGAGGCGATCGAAGCTCTCCTCCCAAAAAATTCGATACTCTTCCATCCAGTCGGCCACGTCCTTGAACGCCCGCGCGTTCAGCTTGCAAGGACGCCACTGCGCGTCGCGCGACTTGGTGATCAGTCCCGCCCGCTCCAGCACCTTCAGGTGCTTGGTGACCGCCGGGAGGCTCATCCCTTTTAGAAAAGGCCTGGCCAATTCCGAAACGTTGGCCTCCCCCCGCGAAAGACGTCCCAGCATGGCCCTGCGCGTCGGATCGGCAAGCGCCGCGAATTTCTGACTGAGGACGTCGGGCATGGCAGTACACCGTGTGGTTAATTAACCGATCGGTTTATTATAGGCGAGGATGCAACGCCGTCAAGAGAGAGCGAGGGAGAGGACTTCGTGAGCACCGAAACCGCTGTTCACTCCGCTACCGTCGCAGGCTCAGCAGTCGCGTGCAGGAAAGGTGTCTCCGACGTCCCCGGCGGCCGACGACGTAGCGGCTATTTTTCGAACATTCCACCCCGCACGAAGTGGGCAATTGCCATCTGCTTTTACTCCCGGATCGGCTTTGGGGGAAATCCCCCTGTCGGAGAATGTTCTACTCTTTGATAGGATCGGCGTTCTACCCGGCTGCGTTCCTATTATCTTGGCGCCTCCGAAGCCAGTCCGACTTGTTCCGTCCCCCGATCCCACAGCATTATTAGATCGAGCGCAGAATGCCGACCAACCCACGAGAGACGCCCGCGACTTTCACTTCCGCAGCGGATGCAGCTCCAGCAGACACACGCATCAAGGACATTGTCATTCTTGGCGGCGGCACGGCGGGCTGGATGACCGCGGCCTACCTGGGCACGCACCTGCAAGGCAGCGCGCGGATCACGCTCCTCGAAGCGCCCGCCATCGGCAAAATCGGCGTCGGCGAGGCCACGATCCCCAATCTGCAAAAGGTGTTCTTCGATTACCTCGGCTTCAAAGAGCGCGAGTGGATGCCGCACTGCAACGGCAGTTTCAAGGTCGGCGTGCGGTTCATCAATTGGCGCACCCCAGGCGCCGGCTCGCCCGCGGCCCGCGGCATAGCCGGCGGGCCCGACCACTTCGATCATCCGTTCGGAATTCTGGCTGACTGCGACCAGATTCCCATGTCGCACTATTGGTTCCTCAAGAAGCACCAGGGCAAAACGACGGAACCCTACGACTACGCCTGCTTCCGCGAGCCACCGCTATTGGACGCAAAACGGTCGCCCTGCTACATGGATGGCCGCCCCGCAACGCGCTACGCCTGGCACTTCGACGCGCACCTGGTGGCGGCGTTCTTGCAAAAACACGCCACGGCGAAACTGGGCGTCGTTCACGTGCAAGATGAGCTCGACGGCGTGAACTTCGACGACCGCGGCCTGATCGCGAGCCTACACACCAAGAGCGGTCGCACGCTGCCAGGCGACCTGTTCATCGATTGCTCGGGCTTCCGCGGGCTGTTGATCAATTCTGCTCTGGGCGAGCCGTTTCTCGACATGAACGATCACCTGCTGTGCAATAGCGCGGTCGCCAGCGCCGTCCCCAACGATGACGCCCTCCACGGCGTCGAGCCCTACACGTCGGCGATCGCCATGAACTCCGGCTGGACGTGGAAGATTCCCATGCTCGGACGCTTTGGCACAGGCTACGTCTACTCGGACCAGTTCGCCACGCAGGACCAGGCCACTGAGGATTTCTGCAAACTCTGGGGCCTCGACCCGAACAAGGCCACACTCAACAAAGTCCGCTTCCGCGTCGGCCGTAACCGGCGGGCCTGGGTGAAGAACTGTGTCAGCATCGGGCTGGCCTCGTGCTTCCTCGAGCCCTTGGAGTCCTCGGGCATCTACTTCATCTACGCGGCCCTCTATCAACTGGTCAAGCATTTTCCGAATAGGAACTTCGACCCGATCCTGCTCGATCGGTTCAATGCCGAGATCGCCACGATGTTCGACGACACGCGCGACTTTATTCAGGCCCACTTCCACTTCTCGCCGCGGATGGACACGCCCTTCTGGCGAGCCAACAAAGAGCTGCAGCTCACGGACAACATCCGCGAAAAAATCGCCATGTACAAAGCGGGCCTGCCGGTCAACCTGCCGATCGCCGATGAAGGCTCGTACTACGGCAGTTTCGAGGCCGAGTTCCGCAACTTCTGGACCAACGGTAGCTACTACTGCATCTTGGCCGGTCTCGGCTACCTGCCCGATCAGCCGTTACCGCTGCTGACCCACAAGTCCAACTCGGTGGCAAAAGCTGAGGAGCTCTTTGCGCGCGTTAAACAACAACAACGAGAGCTGCTGCAAGCGCTGCCCAGCAATTTCGACTATTTGCGACGGCTCCACGGGTAGCCCGACATCGTGCGGCGGGGCGAGGTGGATGCGCCATGCCGCGATTTTAGTGCGCGGGTCGATCGGCTACACTCGAAGCCAGATTTCCAAGCGAGCCGCGACCTTTGCTCGACAGTTGCTATAATG
>DASXPZ010000358.1:0-6536 GCA_036493275.1 Pirellulales bacterium | reverse complement strand
AATCTGCGGCCGCTGGCGATCCGGCATTTCGCCCTTGGCTTGGGAATCAAGGTTCTGTACAGCGTGAACCTGTACGTGCTGATTGGACTGCTGGCCGGATATATGATCGATCTGCGCGGGTACCAATGGTATCAGGGGGCGCTGGTGATCTCGCCGGGGCTGGCGGCGATGGTCGCTTCGCTCGCCGTCGGAACGTGGCTTGGGACCGACGGCAATCGCAAGCTGCGGATGTTCTTGGGCTTGGGAGGCATGGCGGCCGCCACGCTCGCGCTCTCGAACGTCGACGTCTACACGGCTAAAGCCTGGCAGGCCGCGGTGCTCTGCTGCTGGGGCGCCGGGGCCGGCCTGGTGTGCGGACCGGGCCTGTTGACGATGTTCGAGGGATTATCGAACGAAGAAACGCTCGCCTCGGCCGGCGTCTTCAATATCGCCCGCAGCCTGCCAGCGTTTCTGGCTAGCGGCTTGCTGGCGGTGCTGGTAACGCAACACGCGGACGAAAACTTCGATTGGATCCGGCTGAAGATCCGCGACAATCGGCCGGTAGTAGAACAATCGATGCGCCAGAGCCATGCGCACATGATCGCGCGCGGCAGCTCTCACGATCTCGCAAAGAAGCAAACGCACGCGATGCTCGGACAGTGGGTCCACGCCAACGCCCGAGCCTACGCCCTGCAAGACGCGCTGCGGATATTGGCGATTGTACCTTGCGCGGGCATGCTGCTGGTGCTGGCCGTGCGGATACCGAGCGTGGAAGCGGCTCGATTGCGAGGCCGAGCGGCGCTGAAATCTCAACATGTCATCTGATATCCGGACTCTTGCCACGCCGAGTGGCCTTCGGAATAATTCACGCGCAGTGAATCGGCGCCTTCACGAGGACGGGACCCCTGATGGCCAAAATGCGTTGTCCAATTTGCCGCGTGACGTTCGACGGAGATCATTCCACCGCGCTGCCGTTTTGCAGTTCGCGCTGCCGGCAGATCGACCTGAATCGCTGGCTGGGGGAAGAGTACAGCCTGCCGGTCGAGTCGGAGGAAGAGCCCTCTGAGCCGGAAGTTGACGAAGATTAGCCCCAATTCTGCCCGCGGAGGGCTGCTTTCAGCCAAGCTCCGCTAGTGCATTTCTTACGCTACCATTACTATAATCCGTGAGATTTCACGGACGATTCATCAGCCGGTAGCGGAGCAACCTTCAATGGCCGAAGATCGCGGCGTCTTGCGCCAGGTCGCCTGGACGGAGTTATTTCCTTGGCTCGCGCTGGGACGGAGTTTTCGGCTGGCGATCCAGGCGCGGCTGCTGTTGCTGGCGGCGGCGGGGATCCTGGCGACCGCCGTGGGCTGGATGGCCATCGGTTCGGTGTTTGACGTCCAGCGGCTGCCGCCCCATTGGAACGCTGACCAGAACGCTTGGCATCGCCCCGAGCCGGTCGATTTGTTTTCGCCGGCGCCCGCGCCCGACGAGCCGGTGAGCCCGCTCGGTTGGCTCGCCAAGCAGACAGGTCCGCTCGCCTGGCCGTGGCAAGTATTGAGCAGCCCCTTCCAGGAAATGTTTGCCGCGGAACTGACGCTGACCGGCTTCACCGCCATGCTGTTGTGCGGATTGTGGGCGACCGCCGTGTGGGGTTTTTTTGGCGGCGTGATCACGCGGCTAGTGACTTTGCAATTCACGCATAACGATCGGGCCAGCCTGGGCGCGGCCGTGCGGTTCGTGCGAGCGCGTTACGGATCGTACGTGGCGGCGCCGTTGTTTCCGCTCTTCGGCGTGTTGCTGCTTTCGCTGCCGGTCATGATCATCAGCCTGATTGGTCACGCTGGCGCGGGGGGCATGGCGATGCTGGGGGTGATCTGGCCGCTGTTCCTGATCATTGGACTGGCGCTGACGATCTTTATTGTGGGCCTCGCTTTCGGCTGGCCGCTAATGTGGCCGACGATCAGCACCGAAGGGACCGATAGCTTCGACGCCCTGAGCCGTTCGTATTCATACGTTTACCAGCGCCCGCTTTATTTCGCGTTTCTGATCGTGGTGACCGGGCTATTGGCCGCGATCGGCGGAGCCTTCGTCTCGCTGTTCGCAAGCGCCGTCCTTTATCTGACTGCCTGGGCCGTAAGCTGGGGAGCGGGGAAACCGCCCTTCTCGCCCGATGCGCTAAACTCGCTGTACGAAGACTACCCAACCGCGGTGAGGTTGATCAGCTTCTGGGGGGCGCTCGTCAGCCTGCTGGTGGTCGGCTATTTCTATTCGTTCTTCTTTACCGCGTCGGTGATCATCTATCACTTGCTGCGGCACGACGTCGACGGCGCCGAGATGGACGAAGTCTATCTCGATCCGCAAGAAGAAAAGTACGGCCTGCCGCAGGTGACGACCGACGAAAACGGCGTGCCCGTGGTGGCCGACGAAGCGGCTCCCGTCGCCGCGGCCAATAGCGGAGCGCCGCCGGCCGCGTGATGGCGGGGCCGAGAACTCACTCGCCGCTCGGCGATTTTCGGGCCATCAGAAGCTGATCGATATTCGCCAGAAACTGGCCGCGCGACGTCACGGCGTGACAGCCTGCTCGCTTCGCTTCGGCCAGGCGTTCCTCATGAACGTGGGGGCCAAAGGCGACGATCTCCACCGCCGACGGGACTCCCGAGAGCAGTTTGGGAACCAGTTCTTCAATGGCTAGGCCCGGGAATGTCAGGTCGACGAGGACTAGCACGTCGGTCGTCGCAGCCGCGGTTAACTCGCACAAGCGATCGATCGACATGGCGACCGTCACCGGCGTCCCTTGCCGAGCCGCAGCGCCAGTCACTTTCGAGGAGATGGCCAGATCGGCGGATAGCAGCAAGATCGACATGGTGGTAAGCGGAAGAGATCGGCGAAGGCGCCGCGTTTGGGTCGCCGGTCAGACGGCCTCGGGCCCTTCCAGCGTGTCGCTGATCCGCAGGACGCGCTCGGCTTCGAGGATCAGGACCTTGCCGTCGCCGATGCTCCCCTCTGGGCCCGTGCGGGCGACGCTGTTGATCGTGTCGATGGTCCGTTCGACGAAGTCGTCGTTGACCAGGATTTCGAGCTCGATCTTGCGCAGCAGGTTGGTCTTGTACTCATGGCCGCGATACATGGCGGTCCGCCCGCGCTGCTGGCCGTAGCCTTGCGCGTCGCAAACGGTCATCCGCGTGACGCCGATCTTATCGAGCGCCTGGCGCAGAGAATCAAGCTTCGTCGGCTGAATGACGGCAAGGATCAGCTTCACGCGACTACAAGCCTCCGGCGGAGCGTCCCTAGAGCTGGCGTCAAAAAAAGTACCATGCTCACGGTCGATAGTGAGCATGGTACCTGAAATGCCAAGGCTGCGCCAAACGACGCCTCGCGGCAACGCCCGGCAGGACTATGTCAAAAACGACTACGGGCTGGTCGAGATCAAGCGGGCGTCGAGCACCTTTTTGATCCGCTCCGACGACTCCGTCAGATGGGCGCGGGTGTAGGCATCCAACTTGGGATTCGAATCGAGCGCCTTTTTGATCTTGCCGTCGAGCGCGCTGAGTTCGGCGTAGGCCAGGGTCTGGCAATCTTGCGGCGCAAACGTCTGGCCCAGCGCGATCGCCGCCAGCCGCTTGAGGTAGATCCGCTGCAGGTTGCGCCGCAGGCTGGCGACGGCCGGCTTGCGATTGGTGTATTCGCCGGCCGGCATGTTTTCGACCTCGGCGAAGATCGCGTTCGTGAGCCGCGAGAGCAACTCGGCGGTAGTGAAGGCGTCTTGATCGGCTGGGATCTTCAACTCGGCGTCGTGAACGCGCTCCAAGGTCAACGACGACAGCAACTGCTGCAACGTCCGATCTTGCCACATGGCGATCACTTCGTGCACGGCGTAGTCCGTCCGCAACGGGTTGCGCGTTCCCCAGTGGCTCCAACGTGTCGAGGCCAAATGGTTGTAGAGATCGGGCGGGAAGTTGAACGGCTTGTCACTGAAGACCTGCTGTTCGAGCAGAGTCATCGCCTCGCGCTGCTTGGCCGCCGGGACAACGACAAACGGCGCCTGGCCATTGGCGTCTCCCTTGTGATGCCGGTTCACGTTCACGCCCCCCACATAACGCGCGGCGAACGAGACAGCGCGGCCATAGTTGCCGAGCAGCACGCCAAAGGCCTGGCGAGCCCGCTCGTAGCCATCGCCATTTTCGGTGACGCGGTCGACCAGGCCTGGCCAGAGGTCGCTAATCAACTTGGTGCGGTCCTTGGCGTATTCGATCTGGTCGTTGCCCAGGTCAAAGCGGTTTGAGCCCGGATCGGGATCGATACCACGGGTGTCTTCGTCCGTCGAGTAAGCCAACAGCGGATCGCCACTTCGAGCGGCGATCTTTTTCAGTTCGGCCACTTCTCCTTCGGTCCCGCCCGAGAGGGGCTTGTAGGCGTATTCGATCGCCCAAATGTCGTAGGGGCCGATCGTCTCAGAGAAGTAGATCCCTTGTTTGAAATCCTTACCGACGATGTTGGCGGGTGTGTAATCCATCACCGACGACGTCAGGCCGACTCCCTTGGTCTTCTCCGGATCGTTAAGGTCTTTCAGCGAGAAGATTGTGCTGGCCTTGAAGTTGTGCCGCAGGCCGAGCGTGTGCCCTACCTCGTGCATGGCAACTTGCTTCAAGCCCTGCATCAACATCTTGTCTTGTTCTTTGACCATTTCAGGCGTCAGCGTGCGGGCAGCGATCATCAAGCTGCCCATCGCCAACTCGCGAGCCATCCCCTGGTGCAATTCGCAGCGGCACATGTAGCTGTGATGCAAGTGGGCCGGGACGCGATTCATCTCCTCGACATATTCCTTCAGATCGAGCGCTCCGCCGGTCAAGGCGGCCACGGTCGCCGGCGTGAAGTTCTCATACTCGCGCTTCCAAGACTGGATGAAGTCCGAGTCGAAGATAATGTCAGCGTCCAGAATCTGCCCTGTCATCGGGTTCACACGGCTCGGGCCCATCGCAAAGCCGGCCCCGGCCGTGATCCAGCGGAAGGTGTTGTAGTTGATGTCTTCCGGATCCCAGTCGGATTTATCAGGCTGCTGACGAACCTCGATGGCGTTGAGGAAGCCGGCCTTCTCGAAAGCCTTGTTCCATTCCAGGATGCCATCGCTGATCGGCTTGCGGTACTTGTAGGGGACCGTCTTTTCAACCCAGAAGACGATCGGCTTCTTCGGCGGCGAAAGCTCCGAAGAGGGATCTGCCTTTTGCAGGTCCCAGCGATTAACGTAGCGGACAAAGCGGTCTTCTTCGGCCTTCTTCGAGTAGTCCTTGACGACCGTCAGGAAGTGCCCAACGCGATCGTCGGCCAGCCGCGGCTGGTAACCGGTCTGCGGCAGCAGGCTGATCGAATAGTGAACATTGATCGTGGCGCCGCGGCTATCAGGGATCGTGTCGATATTGGCGTGGCCACCCGAGGCGTACGTCGCGGCGACTTCCAACTCAACATTGTCCGGCAATCCCTTCACTTCGGCCCAAGCCGACTTGTTTTGCGCGAACGAAAAACCAGGCATCACCTGCGAGATTTGCGGCAGGTCGCTCATGAAGACCGGGGTCAGGTCGATCACCACTCCGCCCGAGGGGCCGATCGTGACGATCGGCAGACTGTAGAGAATGCTGTCGGTGTAGGCGAGCTTGACGGCTCGCTCTTCTGGGCTGCCGCTGGCGGCCTTGAAGCGGACGTTGCGGCGAACGATGTGGATGTTGTCTTCGACGCGACGGAACTGCCAGACCCAATCATCGCCAAAGCCCCAGCTCATACCGCCGTAGAGCGGATCTTCACCAATGCCCTTGGCGATCGAAATCAGCACGATGAAGTCGCGATCCAACTGGCTGCCACCCAACTCGGCGAAGACCTGGTTACCCTTGTGGTGCAGCTTGATCAGGCCGTCGATCGTTTTGACGTCCTTCATTACATCCGTGAACGGCGGGAACTTTGGCTTGGGGCTGGCGTGATCCGCAGGCTTCGCGTCAGAAGCGGTTGTCGTCTTCGCCGGCCCCTCAGAGACGTCCGAGGACTTGTCCTTCGCAGGCGCCTCGTCGGCCAGCGCCAGACGGCCCACGCCAAGCGTGAGCGAGAGAACCAAAAACGCGCCGAACATGCGGATGACCATGGTGTCCCTTTGAAAATAGAAAGCCTCAGATCGAGGCGAGCTTCGCCAAAACAGTGGGCCTATCAGGCAGGCTGAGCGCAACGCAATTCGGACAGAATCCGAGGCGCGCGCAACTATGTTCCATTTTATCCAGCCGTCACCGCCGATTGGAAGAGTCGGCTTCGACGCAATCCGACAATTTTCGCCCGTCCGCCCGACCGGAGATCCGGCCTGTGCGGCCCCGATTGCATGTCGTTCGAGGTTTCCTGGCGATCAGAGCGTTCCCGACTTTCTTAGGTGGAAAACCAGCCATGCTTCGGAACGCGGACCACCCCTCCCCCCGAACGGCCCTCCTAGTTGGCATTGGCCGCCTTCGCAGCCTTTGCTTCGGGGAATTTCCCCAGCATTGTATAGATGTTGACGAGAGCTTGGTTCATCATTTTTTCGCCGGCGCCGATTTCGG
>DASXPZ010000357.1:0-4971 GCA_036493275.1 Pirellulales bacterium | reverse complement strand
TGCCGAGCGCCTCGAATTGGGCCGCGGCGTCTTCCAGCCCGCAGGCAACTACTGGCGCCTTGACGTCGCTGATCGCCTGGTTGACGGCTTCGACATGCCCTACCTTTTTCATCACGTCGATCGTCTTCGGCGTGGCCGTCGAAAAGAGAGCGGAGAAGCTGCGGTCCGCCACGATGATTCGCTTGGCGCCGCGCTCGCTTACGAGTTTGATGACAGCGTAGAGGACTTCCGGGTTGGTCGTCGTGGGGCTGGGGATCGCGCCGGTCACATTCGGCTTGATCAGCACCGTCTGCTCAGGCTTGATAAAATCCATTCCGCCCGAGAGCTCGACGGCGCGGCGGACCGCTTCTTCCATGCTCGAGCCGCGCGCGATGCCGACGTCGGCGCCCTTGGACGCGGCGTCTTCGCCAAAGGCGTGGCTAGGGTGAATAAGCCGTCCGGCGAAGCTGGCGGCCAGTGAGGCGGCGCCGGCGGTTTGAATAAAATGACGCCGGTTGTGGCGATCGCGGCAAGGATGCATGGCAGACCTCTCACTTTGTGCGAGCATGAAGTGGGCGACAAACACGTGAAGTGGGAACACTCTTCGTGCCTATCCGAAAACCGGATTCCGCAGCTCGTAACGCCGCAGTGTTGCTAGCAACCGCCGATTTACGGATAAGTTCTTTGTAGTCGCGAACCATTTGACCGAGCCCGCCACAGGCCAAGTCCTCGCCGCGGCTACTTGGCTGATTTTAACCAATCCTGGAGTCCGGTGCGAACTTTATCGCTCTGGCCGTTGAGCTGTTTGGCTTTTTCGGCCGGAACTTCCTTCGAGGCGTGGATCAGGCCCATGGTCTCGGTCCGCAGCTTCGAAAGGTCCTTGCGGAAGGCTTCAGGAATGGGGTTCTTTTCGGCGATATTCTTCGTCTTCACTTGGCGCAAGACGTCAGTCAATTGGTCGTTCCGCCGCACGATCGAGGCGACCTGCGGAAAGTCCTTGTCGAGCGTGTGGTGGCAGTCGAGGCACATGTCGGTCAGCTTGAATTCGGCCGGGGGATTGCCGATGTCATGGTTGCCGTGGCAATCGACGCAGGTGGGATATTCGGTGTTTACCCGTTTCGAAAAATCCCAGTGGTGGGGGCCCGCGGCGATCTGTTCGGCCTCGTCGCTGTGGCATTCCGAGCAGGCCTTCAGGTGGGCGCTGAGCTTGGTGCCGATGAAGTGGAATTCCTCTTCGTGGGCCTTCGAGTCTTCTTCGCGATTGCCGCCGTGGCAGTCGTAGCATGTCAGTTCCTGCAAATCGTGGGCGCTGCGGACGAAGTGTTTCACGGCGTCGGTCAACTCGCGGCCGGCCGTCAGATGACAGGCTACGCAGTTCGAGGCGACGACCGGGAGCGGATGTCCGGCCGGCCAACCCTTGGGGGCGACCAACTTGCGCGGGGCAGGCTTGGGCGCGTCGGCTTTCTTCTCGGCAGCCGGTTTGGCGCCGCCCTGAGGCTTGGGCTCCGCTGCGCCAAGGGCAAGAGCCGCCATCGCCACCAGCGCCATGGGGACGATTAGAAATGATGTCCATCGGTGAGCCGCCGGCCCCAATCGCGGCAGCGCCCAGGCGGCCATGCTAATCAAGACAAACGCCGCGCACGCCAGGAGAGCCAATAGCACAAATAGTCCTCGCCAAAGATTGCGAGCGGAGAGGGAAGAAGGGAATCGGACGACAGGCGGTTAGACGAACTTACGGCTCTTACACTACGACCCGACCGGACACGCGTCAAGAAAGGGGGTAGTTCGTCGGAGTCGATTTCCGATTCTCTACAAATTCCACGACATCAGGCCAAGAACGGCAAAAATGGCCACCATGAAACCCAAGATCCAGGTTCCCGTGCGCAGCGCGCCGACTAGGATCTGATCGTTTTGCTCATGGCGCGTCCCAGAGTAGACCAGGCTGATGGCGACGATCAGCGGCAGGCCGTACCAGAGGTCGGTCCCCACGCCCAGTAGTGGAACGAATGCGAGATTCAGCATGACACGGCTCGAAGATAGACAGGGCCCGCGGCGCAGGCGAAACGACGGTAAATCGGAGCGAATATAATCAGGATGATTTCGTGATTAGTTATTATGACGGGGCCTCGCGCGGGGCGGACGAAGCCTCGCCCCCCTCGCCGCGTTTATTCGATGGGTTTCCTTCGGCGGGGCCTGCAAAGGCGTCGTAAATGGCCAGCACATTCAGCAGTCCGGCGACCATCGTGTAGACCGTGCCGAGTTCGAAGAAGCGGTTCAACCTCTTGTGGAGCTTATCGAGCTCGCTGGGATTGTCCTGACCGGGCCTTGTCAACGCGGGCGGGACCATGAAGTCTTTCCACAGCCCGAAGTTGATGGGCGCATCGCGGTGGTTCACCCGATAGGCTTGCACCAGCGCCGGCAGCGCCGGCAGCCCGACGGCAACCTGGCAGAAATAAGGAAAGCGATTGTCGCCGGGACGCATTGAGGCGTACACGACACGTCCCTCGCCCAGGTAGAGCCCAAAGACGAACGTCCCCAGGATGCAGACAAAGAAGAGGAGCGCCTTGGAGCGTCGGCCCTGATACCAGTGGCCAAGGCCCGGAATCAGCCAGGCCAGGGTGGCGGCGAGCACCGGGTCCTTCAGCGGCGTCTCTTCGGTCGCCGATGGGGCGCCGGCATCTCGCCCTGGTGTGGTTTTGGACACGGTCTAACGCCTCCTGAGCCGAACCCGGCAACTCCACGCACAAGCTGGCGTGGCGGAAGTAATTACGTCGTCATTCTAGTCATCGGCCCCGGTCACGCTAGACCAAGACGCCAGGGCCCGGCCGCCCCGGAGCGAGCAACGCTGACGCTGGCGACTCGCTTTTCTTCCAGCGGACGATGCGACAAGTTCCGATTTTTTCAGGTCATACCGTCACTCCCACCGTCAAATGGTATTCGCCCGAGGGCGGCCGATCTTGGGGACGCGGCAGGGTTGCGCGCGACGGCGAAAAGACTGCTGGCATGGCGCCATTTCGGCCTTGATTTTCGACCTGGAACCGCCGGCGGCGCTTTGTTAGACTCCGCGACCCTTCACGTCCCGACGGCGCGAGAGCGCCCTGGGGCTCGAATTCCTTTCCAGAACGCTTTCCCGGTCGATAGAGCAGCTCTCCGCCGGTCCGATGGGGCGAAATCGCGCGACAAAGTCGCGCGAGGACGCTCCCCGCCGCGCCGTCTGGCGAGCTTGCGATTGGAGACGCTATGCCCGCGCGCATTGTGATCCTGAGCCTGGTGGTCCTGACTTCGATCGTGGGCTCGTCCTCGGCGGCGCCCCCCTGGAGCAAGCTCGACTTGTTCAAGAAGCTGCAATCCGATCCGAATCAGGCCTACCCGCTGACGGAGGATTGCGGACCCTGGTCCATCATGGCGGTGACTTTTTCCGGCCCCAACGCCCAGGAGCAGGCCCGCGAGTTGGTGTACGAGATCCGCAAACGCTACAAGTTGCCAGCATATATGCACTCCGTGCATTTCGACCACGCCACGGGGACTGTCGGCGGGAAGGGGAAGCCGAGCGCGTCGAAGGTCCGCTATCGCCTCAACGAAATGGACGAGATCGCCGTGTTGGTAGGAGACTTCGCCGACGTCGACGATCCCGCCGCGCGCAAAGTGTTGGAGAAGATCAAATACGCTCACCCTGATTGTCTCGACGTCGAAAAACGGCTGGCCGAAGGAAAGACCGACAGCCGTTCGCTGGGGCGTCTGCGGATGATCCAACAGGCCGTCATGCCAGAGACCGCCAAGAAAAAGCACAAAGGTCCGATGAGCCACGCCTTCATCACCACCAATCCACTGCTGCCGGACGAGTACTTTGCGCCGAAAGGGGTCGACAGCCTGGTGAAGGATATGAATGCACCGGTCGAATACAGTCTCTTGAAATGCCCCGGCAAGTACACCGTGAAGGTGGCCACCTTCAAAGGCAAGACGGTCATTGACCCGCGGGAGATCAAAGACATCGAAGGGGGCAAGAGCCTCAATAGTCAATTGGAGGACGCCGCGGTAAAAGCCCATCGGGTCACCCTGGCGCTGCGGCAAAAAGGGTACGAGGCGTACGAGTTCCACGATCGCGAGGCGAGCATCGTGACGGTCGGTTCATTTGCCTCGGTCGGAGCGCCCGGCGCGAACGGCAAGTTCGAGATCAACCCGCAGGCGCAGACCATCATTAAAGATTTGGGGCCGAAACCTCCCCGGCCGGGCGTCGATTCGTCGGGTCCGCAGCCGATGATCATCGAGTACATCCCGCTCGATATGCAACCGATGCTGGTGGAGGCGCCGAAAGCCTCGATCAGCTCGCAATACGAACGGCCGCTGTTGGGCGGAAGGTTTTAAAAGCCGCGCCATACTAGAGATGTCTCGCTGGGGGCTCCCGAGCGAGTCAAGGCCGCGCGATCGGAGTCCCATTCCGTTCTGAGAAGTTCTCTCGAACTCTATTTGCAGAGGCGCTGCAATTCCGCTCGACGGCATACGCCGAGCCAGAGCGCCAACTTCTGCAGAAGCGCCCTTGGCGGCAACGCCTGGCCGCATTTCAGGATGCGGCAACGCCTGTCTGTCATCCGGGAGCGCGACGCCGATTAGCATTGGCGCCATTGCGCAGGCTCCGCTACGATATCCTATGGGTTTAGTAATTCGGAATTTGACAGGCGGTAATCCGGCTGACGCGTAGGCGTTCGTGCATTGAATGAGAGGAGAAACGAACACTCCTCCACGCTAAGATAAGCACATTGCTTTACGAGAAGCGAAGAAAAGCAATGATAGGTGATCTTCCGTGTACCAGATTCAATCGTCCGAGTTCGGTCTCGGATCTTCCAGGAGACTCGCGATGGCTCGCTCCAATGGCCCTGCAATCGATTGGCCACGTTTACAACCTCGCCGCGGCTTCACCTTGGTTGAGCTGCTGGTCGTGATCGCCATCATCGGGCTGCTAATCGGCATGTTATTGCCGGCGGTGCAAATGGC
>DASXPZ010000356.1:0-3844 GCA_036493275.1 Pirellulales bacterium | reverse complement strand
CGAGGCCCAGGCCGAAAACATCAGCAGCGACCGCGTGCTGCTCGATCTTTTGGAGCTGGTGCCGGAGAAGTCTGAAGAGTCGGCGGCAGCCTAAGCCGAGAAAGAATTGTCATGGCCACATCCGAGATTCCGCTTCTAACGCCCGACCTGCTCGCCCAGCTGGAGCGGCTGGAACTGGTAAGCCGCAAGATATTCCGCGGCCGCATCAAGGGAGAGCGCCGCAGCCTGCGCAAGGGGCAAAGCGTCGAATTCGCCGACTTCCGCAGCTACGTCCCCGGGGACGATCTGCGTTTCGTCGATTGGAACACCTACGCCCGGCTCGATCGGCTGTTTTTAAAGCTCTTCATGGAAGAAGAGGATCTGCATTTTTACTGCTTGATCGACGCCAGCGAATCGATGAATTTCGGCACGCCGACGAAGCTCGACTTCGCCCGCCAGTTGGCCGCGGCCCTCGGGTTCATCGGCCTGATTCGCTCCGATCGTGTGAAGATCGAAACGCTGGGGCAACCGGCCGGGCAGCCTGGCGCCACGTGGCGAGGCAGGGCCAGCGTCTGGCGAATGCTCGACCATTTGCAGAATGTCCAACCGGGCGAGACCGCTTCGCTGTCGCAGGGCATCAAGAACTTCTGCCTCCGCAACAGCGGCCGTGGAATCGTGGTGCTGATCAGCGATCTAATGGACAAGCAGGGCTATGACGAGGCGTTTCGATATCTGACGGCGCAGCGGATGGACCCCTACATCATTCATGTGCTCTCGGAAGAGGAGGTCGAGCCCGACATCAAGGGGGATCTGAAGCTGGTCGATAGCGAAGACGGCGACGTTACCGAGATCACGGCCAGCGGCCCGCTGTTTAAGCGCTATAAGCAGAACCTGAACGCGTTTGTCGGCGGCGCGCAGGAGTTCTGCGCTCGTCGCGGCATGTCGTACTTGTTCGCCCGCAGCAGCCAGCCGGTGGATCAACTGGTCAGCGGCTACTTGCGAAAGCGAGGGCTGATCAAATGATGCCGCAATTGACCAACATGCTCAGCCCGTGGCAGTGGGGGCTCTTGGCGGCTGTTCCGCCGGCGATCATTGCGCTCTACTTCCTCAAGCTCAAGCGCGAGCCGCTGGAAGTGCCGAGCACGTACCTGTGGCACAAATCGATCGAGGATCTGCACGTCAACAGCATCTGGCAGCGCTTGCGGCGCAGCCTGCTGTTGTTGCTGCAATTGCTGCTGATTGCGCTGTTGATCATGGTGTTGTTGAAGCCCAGCCTGAAGGGGACGGCCTTCAATCAGAACCGGTTGATCTTTTTGATCGATAACTCGGCCAGCATGGGCGCCACCGACGTGCAGCCTACGCGGTTGGATGAAGCCAAGCGGCGGGTTCACGAATTGATCGACCAGATGGGCTCGAGCGACGTGGCGATGCTCGTCAGTTTTTCGGACAGCGCGCGGGTCGAACAGATGTTTACCGACAATCGGGGCGAATTGCGCCGCCGGCTCGACGCGATCAAACCGACCGACAAGCCGACCGCGATCAGCGAGGCCCTGCGCGTCGCCAGCGTGCTGGCCAATCCGGGGCGCAGCGCCACCGACATGCGGACAGACACCGCCGTGGCCGAGGCGCAGCCGGCCGAGATGTTTTTCTTCAGCGACGGTAACTTCGTGGATGACCCTGATTTCTCGTTGGGTAATCTCTCGGTGGCCCAGCCGGTGTGGATCGGCACGCAGGACCCGCGCAACGTGGCGATCGCCGCGTTCAGCACGGCTCGCAGCGAGACGAACGCCGACAAATTGCAAGCCTTCGGTCGGATCGAGAACAGCGGCCTGACAGACGCCTCGCTCGACGTGGAGTTATTGCTGAACGGCGAAATGATCGATGCGGAAAATGTGAGCATTCCGGCCGGCAAGTCGCGCGGCGTCAAGTTCGACTTGGAGCAAGTCGCTACCGGAGTGCTCGAATTGCGTTTGATCGTCGACGATCATCTAGCGGTGGACAATCACGCCTGGGCCGTCGTCCACACGCCGCGCAAAGGGCGCGTGCTGCTGGTGACGCCAGGGAACGAACCGCTGCAGATGGCGCTGCGAACGGAACGGGCCGTCGAAACGGCCGACGTGATGTTGAAAAGTCCTGACTTCTTATCGACTCCCGAGTATCGCGCGCAATCGGCGGCCGCGGCGTGGGACCTGATTATTTACGATCGCTGCCGACCGGAAGCGATGCCGCAGGCCAATACCATCTTCATCGGCGCGCTCCCCGCGGGCGAGCTATGGAGCGAATTGGAAAAGGTCACCGTGCCGGGCATCATCGACGTCAATCGAGCCCATCCGCTGATGCAATGGATCGACATGTCGGACGTGCTCGTAATCGAAGCCAAGCCGCTAGTGGCGCCGGCCGGCAGCACGCCGCTGGTCGAAGCGACCGAGGGCCCCCTGCTGGCGGTTGGCCCACGCGAGGGGTTCGAAGATGTTGTATTGGGCTTTGAGCTGATTGGCGCCGATAAAATAGGTACCAACTGGCCGGTGCGCCCCAGTTTTCCGGTCTTTGTGCTCAACGCCCTGTCGTATTTGGGGGGCAATCGCGAATCGCAGGCCGCCGGAACGGTTCAGCCCGGCCGACCCGTGGCGTCGCGACCCGATAGCGAGGCGGAGCAACTTCAGATCGTTCCGCCGCACGACGGCGAACCGGTCGACGTCGCCCGCGGAAAGCACGGCGTTTTTCACTTTGCGGGCACAGGCCAGGTGGGGATATACGAAGTTTTGGAGGGGAGTAAGGAAGTCGACCACTTTGCGGTCAACTTGTTCGATCCCCGCGAGAGCGCCATCCACATCAAGCCGGAGCGAGCCCTGAAGATCGGCCACGTGGAAACCGAAAGCCGCTCCGAGTGGCACGAGGCGCGGCGCGACACCTGGAAGTGGCTCCTGTTGGGCGCCTTGGCAATCCTGGTCTTTGAGTGGTATATCTACAACCGTCGCGCGTATCTTTAGCCCACCGATTCGCGGACCGGCTACGGCCAGGTTCGCCCTTCCCAAAGTAGAAACGGCTATGCTCAGCACGCCATTGCTGCGTCGGCGTCCGAAGTCCGAGCGCGACAAAATAGAGCGCCAGGCTAAAGATCGAAGAAAGGTCTTCAATAAGTTCGTCGAGAACAAGCTGATCGAACGGGTCAGCTACGAAGAATATCGCGACAAAGTCCGCGACGTCTACGACGGGCCGCAGGGCGCCCTGCTGGCCACGGCCAGCTTGCTCTCAGGTCACATCGCGGCCGGCGACCGGTTGCTCCGCAAGCGCCGGTTCGACCTTCGCGGCGCCAAGCAAATTCTGGACGTCGGTAGCGGCGCTGGGCAGATCGCCAAGCACCTGCTGAAATACGCCGATTACGACGCCCAGCTCACCTGCTTCGATCTCTCGCTGGAAATGATGCGCCGTGCTCGCGCCCGTCTGAAGAGCGCCGCCCCGCGGCACCTGGTGGCCGACCTGACGCGGCTACCGTTTGCAGACGGTTCGTTCGACTGCGTGACCTGCGGCTATGTGCTGGAGCATCTGCCCGAGGCGCGCAGCGGCCTGTCGGAGCTGTCGCGCGTGATGCGTCCCGGCGCCAAAATGCTGCTGATCGCCACGGAGGACAATTTCGGCGGCGCTTGGACCAGCCGCTTCTGGTGTTGCCGCACGTACAACCGCCAGGAGATGCTGCGAACCTGCCAGGACGTCGGCTTGCACTGCAAGAATGAACTGTGGTTTTCGCGGATGCACAAGCTATTCCGCGCCGGCGGCATCTGCGTCGAACTGGTCAAGCAGTAGCTTTCGGCCGCCCAATTGCAGGCGCCCGTCCCATAACTCGAACGCGCCCGGGAGGCGAGGC
>DASXPZ010000355.1:0-9561 GCA_036493275.1 Pirellulales bacterium | reverse complement strand
TGACGAGGCGCCGCTGCGGCGCTTCTTGCGCGCCACCTTGTCAGATCGTGGCTATCGCGTGCTCGAAGCCGAGACGGCCGCCGAAGGACTCACGGCCGCGGCCGATCAGGCGCCGGAGGTCGTGCTGCTCGATCTCGGTCTGCCCGACATGGATGGACTGACCGTGATCCGCCGACTGCGCGAATGGCTGACGGCGCCGATTGTGGTCATCTCGGCCCGTGGGCAGGAGCGAGACAAGGTCGACGCCTTGGACGCTGGCGCCGACGACTACCTGACCAAACCGTTCGGGGTCGCAGAGCTACACGCGCGGCTGCGAGTGGCGCTGCGACATTCATCGCGCGGCGGCGTGGCAGGCGCCGCGCAGGCAGAGCGGCTGACGGTGGGCGAGCTGATCGTCGATTTCCCTTCGCGCCGCGTCTTTGTCGGTGAGCGCGAGATTCATCTCACCCGTCTGGAATTCAATCTGCTGGCGGCTTTGGCGCGCCATCCGGGCAAGGTCCTTACTCACACGCAGCTTCTGCGTGAAGTCTGGGGTCCGCACGCCGCGGGCGAGACGCACTACCTGCGGGTCTACGCAGCCAATCTCCGCCGAAAGCTCGAGCCCGACCCGGCCCAACCCCGGTATCTGATCACTGAGCAAGGGGTGGGCTATCGATTGGCGGACGAGTAACCTATTTTGCTGCAATAGGTTACGTTTCACCTGTTTGCTTGGTTGAGCGTCCCGACCCGAAAAGTGATATCATATTAATATCACTTGAACCTGCCCTTGGGGGAGAATCGCCATGCATACTGAGCGAAGCGCGGCAACGATTAATGGGTTTCGGATGTTGGGATACCACGCGATCGGCTTTCTTGTTGGCCTGGCCTGGATTGGGCCGATGTCCTTTGTGGGCTCCTACGGCGGTCCGCGAGGTCCGCACCATGGCTGGGTTCCGTTCGTGCTCATTCCGATGGTGCTCGTTTTCATTGCGTACGCGATCGCATTCGTCGTCTCGCTATTTGGCTATTTCACATTGCAGCCGAACCAGGCGGCGGTGCTGACGTTGTTCGGCGACTATCGCGGCACCGTCCACCAGCCGGGCTTTCACTGGGTCAATCCGTTCACGCTCCGCCGCCGGATCTCGATGCGGCTGCGCAACATGGAAGGGCACAAGCTGAAGGTGAACGACAAGCAAGGCAATCCGATCGAGATCGCCGCCGTCATAGTGTGGCGTGTGGAGAACACGGCCGAGGCGACTTTCGACGTCGACGACTACGTCGAGTACGTCAAGATCCAAAGCGAAACCGCCGTGCGGCATTTGGCGAATTCGTACGCCTACGATCACGGCGAAGAGAACGAGATCACGCTCCGCAGCGGCGTCGATGAAGTCTCGGCCGCGCTGCGCGATGAATTGGAAGCCCGTCTGCAAAAAGCGGGCGTGCACGTCGAAGAAGCCCGTCTGACGCACCTGGCGTACGCCCCGGAGATCGCCGGCGCCATGTTGCGCCGCCAGCAGGCCGAGGCGATCATCGCGGCCCGTCAAAAGATCGTGCATGGCGCCGTGAGCATGGTCGAAATGGCGCTGCGCGAACTGGCCGAGAAGAACGTGATCGAGCTGAACGAAGAGCGCAAAGCGGCGATGGTCAGCAACCTGCTGGTGGTCCTCTGCGGCGAAACCGAGGCGCAACCGATCATCAACGCCGGCACGCTCTACACCTAACGGCTTTTGTCTGGCGTCGCGCGAGACGCGCGACGCGGCGGTCCCGTTCAGGCAGTTTCGGCAAGGCGTCTGGCCATGAAACCACGCAAGACCTTTTTGCTCCGCATGTCGCCCGAGCTTTACGCGGAGCTGGAGGCGTGGTCCCAGCAAGAAATGCGCAGCGTCAACGGCCAGATCGAGTACTTGCTGCACGACGCCGTGATTCGCCGTCGAGGAGAACGGCAGCGAAAAGCGGACGACGAATCAGTAGCCGGAAGCGAACCAGAGAATCCGTAAAACGTCCTACCGGGCGCAAAGCAACTGTAATCGCGCGTATTTGGGAGTCGACCCACGCGTGGCTCACGACGGCTCCTTCTGTCGCTGCTGATAAATGGCTTGCAGCAGCGACTGGACGTCGGCGTGTTTTTTCTTGGCGGCCAGCGCCGTCTCCAGCAGCCGCCGCGCCTCGGACTCGGAATGGCCTAGCGAGCGGAGCACTTCGAAGGTCTCTTGAACCAGGTCGCGCTCTCCCGGCGAGGCGAAGGGTTCGTCGCGGGCCACCATCAGGGCGAACTTGGGGACCTTGCGGCGGAGCTTGGCGATGATCCGCTCGGCGGTCGCCGGACCGACGCCCGGCAGGCTTGATAGCACCTTGGTGTCTTGCTCCTCGATGGCCGAGGCGACCTCGCGCACCGGCCGAATCATCGCCCGCAGCGCCTTCTTCACCCCCACGCCGTCGACCGAGCAAAACAGCTCGAAAAACTCGCGTTCCACCTCGTTCTGAAAGCCGATCAGGCGGGGCGTCATCCGGCCCTGCATCGGGTTGCCTTCCAGGTAGTCGATCGTGAACAGGCTGATTTCGTGGCCGATCTCGTGCTGCAACTGCCGCCGGGCGAACTCCGGGATGAAGACCTCGAACTCGAAGGCCCCAAATCGCAGGTAAGCGGCTTCGTCAGCCACCGAGACAAGCTTGCCGGTGATGCGCGTGATCATGTTGCTGAGACCTGTCTGGGTGTTTGTGGGGACGTGCGAGGTAAGCCCGTTCGTTTTAGGAGCGTGCGAGCCGCCCATACGCTAACGGCATGTTGCGCGTCGGGTCAACGCGGATCGCGCCCGGCGTCACGGATTGAGGTCGGACAATTCACGTCATGGTCCCGTCTTTGCAGAACTCACCTTGACGTAAACTGGGAAATCTTGCTTCAATGCGCGAGTTCCGGCGGGGACGGACGGAAAACCAAGTGCGCGATACTGCCGACTTCGTTTCTTAACGGCGGTTTGCGGCAGAGTTCGCGGCGCCCAAAGAGAACATGCAGGCTGCGATCGGGCGCGGCCTTTCGATCGGTTCGATCAGAATCTACGGCTACTCCTCTTAGGGCGCCCTGGGGAGAATGTTGCCGAACAGGATGGGCGCTCATTTCTTTCTACGAGGAGCCAAGGATATGGCAGCTAAAAAGTCGACCAAGAAGACCATGGTCAAGACCACCAAGGCCGCGAAGAGCCTGAAGGCCAAGCCGGCCAAGAAGGCAAAGAAGGCCGCGACCAAAAAGGTCGCCAAGTAGTCTCAAGCCGCGAATTGTGGCTTGGTTCGTAAAACCGAAGCCGGTAGCGCTGTGCGGGTTTCGCATGGCGGCGCCGGCTTCGTTTTTGCGCTCTCGGGGAACATTGATAAAAACCCTTCGTCCGGCTATAGTTACATAAACAATCTGGGTAACCTAGGACCCGCGCCGGCGCCCCTTACGGCGCGCAACGTAACTTTGCAGGAAGACGACTTGTCTGAACCCGCCGCGGAATCCACGATCGGATTCCAACAACTCTTGCTATCCGAGCCGATGATGTCGGCTTTGGAACACGCCGGTTACGTCGAGCCCACTCCGGTTCAGGCCGGACTCATTCCGCGTGCGTTGACCGGCGTCGACGTGTTGGGCCAGGCCCGCACCGGCACCGGCAAGACCGCCGCGTTCGCTATTCCGATTCTGGAACGGCTTGATCCGCATCATGATCCGCGCGGACCGCAAGCCCTGGTGCTGGTGCCAACGCGCGAGCTGGCCGTGCAAGTCCGCGAAGAGATCATCAAGCTTTCGCACGGTCGCAAGGTCAACGTGGCGGCCGTCTACGGCGGCAAGCCGATCCGCGAACAGATGGAAAAGCTCAAACGCGGCGTCCATGTCGTCGTCGGCACGCCCGGCCGCGTGCTCGATCACATGGGGCGCGGCACGCTGATATTCGACGGCCTGCGGATTGTGGTGCTGGACGAAGCCGACCGCATGCTCGACATCGGATTTCGGCCCGACATCGAAAAAATTCTCCGCCGCTGTCCGCAAGCGCGGCAGACGCTGCTGTTGAGCGCCACGGTCGCCCCGCCGGTCGAACGCCTGGCGAAGCGTTACATGCGCGATCCGGAGGTCATGAATTTCTCGCCGACCGACGTCTCGGTCGAAACGATCGACCAGTACTACTTCACTGTTGCGCCCGATCGCAAGATGGAGCTGTTGATCCGCCTGCTGAAGCAGGAGAATCCGCGGCAATCGATCGTCTTCTGTCGCACCAAGCGCGGCACCGACAAAGTGCAGCGCAACCTGGCCAAACGGATGCAAGGCGTCGATTGCATTCATGGCGACTTGCAGCAGAAGGCTCGCGACCGAGTGATGGCCAGCTTCCGCGAAGGAAAAGTGCAGCACCTGGTGGCTACCGACGTCGTGGGTCGCGGGATCGACGTCTCGAACATATCGCACATCATCAACTACGACATCCCGGCATTTTGCGACGACTACGTCCATCGCGTCGGCCGCACCGGCCGCATGGGGCGCGAAGGGGTGGCTTACACGTTCGTCACGCCAGAAGAAGGTCCGGAGCTGACCCGGATCGAGATGCGGATCGATCGACTGCTGAAGCGCGGCGAGATGGAAGGCTTCGAAGCAGTCGCCAAACCGATCGCCACGGCCGAGCAAATGGCGGCGATGGTCGAAGGAGCATCGGCCGACGGCGAACCGGAGCCGCCGAAGCCAGCCGTACCTCGCATGGGTCGCGGCGGCCGCCCTCCGCGCCGGATCCGCAAGGCGCTGTAGGGGCTTTTTCCCGTCGAAGCGTCTTAGCTCGCCGTGGTCCGCGCGCCGGAGAAGGGGCGGTTGCCGCTCTCAAGGCGCTTCTGTTTCGGGGCCTGCCAGGTGTTCTTCCAGAATTGCGCGAAGATCGCCCCCATGCCCGACCGCACTGTCTGGTGGTAGTCCGATCCGGCCGGCAACGCTTTCATCAGCCGTCGATGCGCCCTCCCCAACGCATGGTAAGGCAAATGCGGAAAGAGGTGGTGCAGCGCGTGAAAGCGCAGTCCCAGCGGAATGAACAGCTCGGTGACGATCACATTATCTGGCAGCGTGATCGAATCTTGCAACTGCTCCAAGTAGCTGAACTGCTCTTCTTCACTCAAATAGTGGTGCAGGCAGAGGGTGCGGATGAAGTTCAACGAAAGGACCGTCGCGGCGATGGCGAACATCAGGCCGAGCCGCGTCCAGTCGTAGATTCCCAATCCCACTAGCACCACCGGGATCCAGACTCGCAGGCTGCAAGCCAAGTCGAGAAACGCCCAGTAAACCTGCGGCGTGCTCGGCGTAATATCCAGCCGATGCTTGAAGTTGATGACGCCGAACGACGAGAACCGCGTCAGCAGCCACGGCCGAAACGGTGGATAAATGAACGACACGGGCGTAAAGAACAAAAATCGCAACACGACCAGGAAAGGCCAGACCATCGTGAGCAAAAAAAAGTAGCCGATTGTCCTCGGAGGATCGACGCCGAAGGGCAGATACTCGCCGTCGGTGTCGGTTCCATAGCTGTCGCAGCGATGATGATCCAGGTGATGCGTGTACGCGAACGATGGGAACAAGAGCGGGATACCGCACAGCAAGTCCCAACCGATCTGAAACGATCGCATTTGCCCGCTGCGCATGTGGGCAATTTCGTGCACAAAGGACGTAGCGCGGAAGATCGCGAACACCGCCACCGCAAAGCACAACGCGCGCAGCCAGGTCACGCCAGGCAGGCTAAGGAACGCCGCGCCGCAGCCATAGCCGACGCCGATCGAGATCAGCATGTCGGCCCAATAGATCTTGGCGTTGGGCGTGGCCAGCTCGCGAATGGCGGCCTTCGCCGTTTTCAACCAGGGTGGGACGTCGTGCTTCGAAGTCGCGCGGGAGGAAATCGGCTGATAGATCGTGGCCATGAGAGAGCGGGACCTTCGCGTCGGGGGCCGGCAAATGATGACTTTACGGCGTCGCGAACGCTTCGTCTCACGCGGGGCGCCCCGCTCCTAACAACCGGAGGGAAGACGACCTGGCTTCCGGGCGCCTGTGCCGCAGGCGAACTAAAGCGTTCAACCGAATAGATCGTTCGCAGGCCAATCTGGGCCTGAAAGAATCCGCAAAGGGACAGATTGCGCCGATCGGTTCGGCCGGACACAGCCAACCGATAACCGGCGCGCGCGGCACAACCGGCAGACTTCGCAATGTCGAAGTCCTGGACGATGAGAATTGAGAATTGAGGAGCGCGCGGAAGTGCACGGCGCTCCCCGACCGAGAAGAGATTGTCGATCGCTCTCGCGCCTATTTAGCCGGCTTGACCGCTTTGCGTTTCAGCACGCCGCTCGGGCGTTGATCCGGCTTGCCGCCCGAGAATGCGACGAACGACGACTCGATCGTGTTCGGGTCTTTGATTCGCATCACCCCTTCGTGAACGTGGGCGTCGACCTTAGGATCGAAATTCGTGCCGCCGTGGAAGACGAATTTAATTTCGCCCGGCTTGTCGCTCTTTTCGAACTTCATGATCGGCGCGTTCTGCAGCGCGCAATAATGCGTCAGCAGGAGCGAATCGCCATCCATGTGGTAGACCGAGATCATTTCCATCGGCTCGCCGGCAAAGATGGTTTCCATCACGGCGCTGCCGGCTGCCGTGGGCCGATAGCTGACCGTCTGCGATTTGCCGCCGTGATCGTGATCGTCGCCGGAGCGTTCCCAATCGCCGGTCAACGTCTTCAAGAAATCGAACGCGGAATTCGCGTCGTAGACGACCGATTGCGGACTGGCCGCCGCCGCGGCGTCCGGCTTCGATTTATCAGCCGCAAGAGAGAGCGCCGACAACGAGAGGATCGACAAAGTCGCAGCAAAGAGATGGACCGTGCGCATGATCAGCTCCTGCGAAAGGGAGTGGATGGGAATTGCGGGTTCCCTACAGTTATCCTCCCTTTTGGCGAGTGATTCAAGCACTCGATGGCGTCCCCGCCCGCACGCGCAATTCCTTCAGCAACTTACGGCCGCTACCCATCAACAGATCGACATCCGACATCAGCGTAATCGCTCCATAGCCTGCTTGGACCTTTTCTTGAAAGTCGTCCAGGTCGTACGTGTTGCAACAGGCGAGCGTCCCGGTCGTGGCGGCGGCGGTGACGATTCGCCGCATGGCCGCCTGGTGGTCGGGGTGGCTCGCGTAGCCGTGTCGGCTGAGCCCCATCGAAAGGGCAAGGTCGGTCGGGCCCACGAAGCAGCCGTCGACGCCGTCGATCGCCAGCATCTCTTCGACCACCGCCACCGCGTCGGCGTGTTCCACCTGCACCAACAGCAGCGTCTCGCGGTTCGCCCGTTCCGGGTAGTCGCTCCCCTGCAGAATCGCCGCGTCGCTGCCGAACGAGCGTTCCCCTTGGGGCGGATACTTCGCGGCGCGGGCCAACTCGCGGGCCATTTCAAGCGAATTGACCATCGGCACAACCACGCCGGCGGCGCCAATATCGAGCGCGCGTTGCACCTCGAAGGGGCGATCGATGCCGACGCGAACAATCGGCCGCGCGCCGCATTTACGAATGACCTGCACGCACTCGTACGCAGTCTCGAAGCTCATCGAACCGTGCTGCATGTCGAGCACGATCCAATCCCACCCCATCGTCGCCAGATAGCGCGACACCATCGGCGAAGGAATGCTCTGCCAGATCCCGACGTGAACGCTCGACTGTTTTGGCGCCTTGGTCATGCGAATGCCTCGAACCTGCGCTAAATCTCTTTATGGGCGCCGCTGGGCACTTCGTCCGGCGGAAGCTCGGCCGCGGGCTTGGAGTGCCCGTCTTCGTGGCCGCCGTCGATGCGGTTATGCACCAGCGACGCCACGATCGCAATCGTCAATAGCGACATCACGATCAGCAGCGACAACCAAGCCGGCGGATTGCCGATCCAATCTTTGACCCACTGAGCCGGCATGCCAAAACGATCCACATACCACTTGGGAGGCTCATGAAGCCAGTGCGTCAGCATCTTCAGCCCGACGAACGCCAGGATGGCGGAAAGCCCGTAGTTCAAATAGCGGAACATCCCCATCACGCCGGCCAGCAGGAAATACAGGGCTCGCAGGCCGAGGATCGCAAACACGTTCGACGAGAAGATAATGAACGGATCGTCGGTAAAGCCGAAGATCGCCGGCACGCTGTCCATCGAAAACGCGATGTCGGTCGTTTGGATAACGATCAACACCAAAAAGAGCGGCGTGATCATCAGCCGGCCTGCCTCGCGGACGAAGAACTTTTCGCCGCTATTCTCTTTGGCCACCGGGAGCAGCTTGCGCGAGATGCGCAGCGCCCAGCCTTTTTCGGGATCGGCCTCTTCGCTCGACGTGGCTAGCTTGTACGCGGTGTAGACGAGGAACGCCCCCAGGATGTACGTCACCCAGGCGAAGCGATCGAGGATCACCTTGCCGACCAGGATGAACGAGAGCCGCATCACCACCGCTCCCAAGATGCCCCAGAAGAGGACGCGGTATTGATACTTCATCGGGACGTTGAAGTATTGAAAGATCACGGCAAAGACGAAGACGTTGTCCATCGACAACGACCATTCGACCAGGTAGCCGGTGAAGAAGATGGTGGCCGGCAATGGTCCCGCGGCCCACCACAGAAAAAGGTTGAACGCCAGCGCGATCATTACCCACACGCCGGTGGCCAGGGCCGCTTCGCGCAGCGTCGGTTCTTTCGACTTCTTGTGAAAGAACATCAGGTCCGTCAGCAGCAAACCCGTGACCAGCAGGATGAAAGCCACCCAGTGGCGAAAATCGACATTGACCAACGGTTCGCCGAACTGCGCGAGCAGCGCGCTGGCGGAAGCAATCGACTGGCAGGAGATAACGTCGAGGATCAACGCGAAGCCTTGCTTGCTGCCCCAAGGACGAACGTTCTACAGGGCCGAACATTCGAAGGCCGAACACGATCGGCTCGGGCCCGTGCAGCGGGGCCTCCGCCGGCGCGCCCAACAGGTCGGGCGGCTGTGTCGCAATCATAGAGTGCGGGCCGAAAACCGGCAACTCAGGCCATTCGATCGGCCCTATGCGGCCTGTTAGACTGCTAGAAGGCGACATTTGGCGGGGCGACAGCCAACGCGACCTGAGGGGATTCTGATGCGACGATGGATTTACTGCGCAGCTTTGTTCTGGTTTCTCGTCTGCCACTTTTCGCCCTGCACGGCGCTGGCCGATCAGCCGGCGCGGAAGCCGAACGTCGTATTCTTTTTGGCCGATGACTTGGGACGTGGCGATCTCGGTTGTTACGGACAGAAAAAGATTCGCACTCCCAATATCGATCGACTGGCCGCCGGCGGCGTCCGCCTCACGCAGCACTACAGCGGCAACGCCGTCTGCGCTCCCAGCCGCTGCGTGCTGATGACCGGCATGCATCCGGGCCACGCCTTCATTCGCGATAACCGCGCGATGAAGCCCGAGGGGCAATACCCGATTCCGGCAAACACCGTAACGCTCGGCAAGCTGCTGCAAGCGGCAGGCTACAAGACCGGCGCGTTCGGCAAGTGGGGGTTGGGCCCGATGGAAAGCAGCGGTGATCCGCTACGCCAGGGGATCGATC
>DASXPZ010000354.1:0-3053 GCA_036493275.1 Pirellulales bacterium | reverse complement strand
CTTTCGCTCGACCTCGGCCAAGGACGAGGGGACGAATTCCATCGGCGCCGAGGGCATTTCGTTCGTGTCGCCTGTGGTGGGGAGTTTGGAAAGCATCAAGTCTTGCTGCTCGACGTATTCTCCCTCGGCCAACACGATCGCCCGTTCGATCACATTCTTCATTTCGCGAACGTTACCCGGCCAACGGTAGCGCTTGAGCTGATCCATCGCCTGCGGCGTAAAGCCGCGCAGCTTGCGGGCGGTTTCGGCGTTGTAGCGCTGGAAGAAATAATCAGCGAGTTGCGGAATATCCTCGGGCCGCTTGCGCAAAGCAGGCACGACGATTTCCAGCACGTGGAGTCGGAAATAAAGATCACGGCGGAAGCGACCGTCGGTAACGTCCTTCTCCAGATCGCGATTCGTAGCGGCCAGCACGCGCACGTCGACCTTGAGCGATTCGCTGCCGCCGACGCGCTCGAAGGGATGTCCTTCCAACACGCGCAGCAGCTTGGCCTGAATCGTGGCGGTCATCTCGCCGATTTCGTCGAGCATCAGCGTTCCCTTGTGGGCCGCCTCGAACTTGCCGATCTTCCGCTCCACCGCGCCGGTAAAGGCGCCGCGCTCGTGGCCGAACAGCTCGCTCTCCAGAATGCTCTCGGCCAATGCGGCGCAGTTGACGCAGACGAACGGTCCCTTGCGGCGCGGACTGTTGAAATGCACGGCGCGAGCGACCAACTCTTTGCCCACGCCGCTTTCGCCGCGGATCAACACGGTGGCGTTGGTGGGGGCGGCGCGGAGGATCTCGTCATTGATGCGCCGCATGCAGGCGCTATCGCCGACGATCTCGCTCTGCACGCCCAATCGCTCGCGTAATTGGACGTTTTCATCGCGGATCTGGTTCAGATTCTCGGCCAACTCCTGACGGCGCTGCAGATTCTGCAGGGCCACGGCCAGCGTGTCGGCCACGGCGAGCGTGAATTCCAGATCGTCCGGATCGGGGACACGGTCGGGATTGGTCGAGTAGAGGTGGACCAGGCCGAATACCGTGCGACCGCGGCGGATTGGCGCGCAGATCACGCTGGTCGTGTGGATCTCGCCCTTGCTGTCGCGAATCCCCAGCGTGCTGTCGCCCATGATGTTGCGGGCGAGCACGGCCTCCCCTTCGCGCAGCACCGTGGCGGCCAAAAACGTCGAGACGCGATGATAAGGATAGTCGGTGTCGGAGCGCGAGGCGATGACTTCGAGCGCTTCGGCCGTGGGGCCGGCGCCGCGGCGCAACAGCAGCACGCCGCCAGCGTCGACGCTCGTCCCTTCGAACAATCCGCTGAGTGCTTGCTTGGCCATCGAGAGCGGGTCGGGACTTTTGGCCAACTCGAACGCCATGCGGCAAAGCTTGGCGGCGGCGCTACCGGCCTTCGACGCGACGGAGTCTTCTTCCGCGCGCGGCTCAAGAAACTTCGTCTGGCCGCGGCGATGCGTGATCGTGGTCGGCTCTTGCGTGTCGCCGTCGGTCGATTGCGGCAAGCGTGGCGCCAGATCGGTGTCGCCGAAACTCGCGCGACTGGAGCCGCTGCCGTCGGCGAAGGCCTTGGAGAGATCATCAACAAACGCCAACTGCGAGCGGCCGATGTGAATGACGTCGCCGGGGGTCAGCGCGTGATCCCCGCGGACCAGGCCATCGGCAATGATCGTGCCGTTGCGGCTATCGAGATCGCGCAGCGTCCAGCGCCCTTCGGATTGAAAAACTTCGGCGTGGCAGCGGCTGCAACGTTCGTCTTTGATGACAATCTGGTTGGTTGGCGCTCGACCGACGGTAACAGTCTGGCCGGGGACGAGCCGGAACACGTCCGTCCACTTCGCGCCTTCCCGAATCACCAGATATGCCAGCATTAGCGTCTCAGAGCCCGCGATATGTCGACGGACCAAGCCGGGCCGGCGAATGGATCATCCCCGGGCCGTGAAGAAGGTGGAAAAACGCACGGAGGGCTGTTGTCCGTGCCATCCGGCGCCGGCCGTCGATTGGCTAGCGGTCCTTCTCTTTCTACCTTATCGACACCAGGGGAGTCCCTGCAAGCGGATTCCCCCGTTGGGCTGGCCGCAGGTTAAGAAACCAACAGGCTGTCGGAGCCGCGATTGGCAAACCGGGGGAGGAGTGGTTCCGATCAAACGGCGTGGCTGCGAAAACGCGCGTAAAACCGCCGCTTTAGCGGAATAATTAGGCTCGGCACAACTTGCCTGCGCGGCATAGTTTTCTTGCATGGCTTGCTGCCACAGACTACCCTTGATGGTGGCCAATCGCCGGCCGGGCAGACGACTGTCGGGCCTCACTTCCAGCGGCGAGCAGACTTGCGCCGGTTTCGGCGCCGAATTCAGGCCACGGAACGAATCAAGGAGAAGAGCCATGATCGCGCGGAGATTGCAGACTTTTGGCGCGCAGATTCGCACGGCGCAGCGCCCGAGCCGATGGTTTGGCGCGTCGGCCGTGGCCGCGCTTGCGCTGGCCCTGTTTGGGGCCGAGCAAGCCCACGCTCAAATTGCGCTCGGCGGTCTGACGCGCGCCGTCGGTGGCGTGGCGATCGACGCCCATGGCGTCTTGGCCAACGCGGCGCAAGGCGACCTCCAAAAACTGCACGACCTGCGCGCAAAAGGGATGGCGAACACGCCCGACGATCTGGCTGAACCGAACGAGCTGCGCAAAGTATCTCTCCGTGGCATCGTCGCAGCGCTCGCCGAATGCCGCGAGAAAGATCAAAACATTCCTGAAGAAATCCAGTTTCTGGCCGGGCTACAGCGCATTCGCTACGTGCTGGTTTATCCCGAGCAGCACGACATTGTGCTCGTCGGATACGGCGAAGGTTGGAAGGTTGGCCCGTCGGGTGAATACGTGGGAGTCAAGACGGGCCGCCCCGTTCTGTTGCTCGACGATCTTTTGGTAGCGCTCCAGACAGCCACCGCCGCAGCCCGGGGCGGGATCAGTTGCTCGATCGATCCCACGCCGGAGGGAATCCGCCGCTTGCAAGAATTGACGAAAGCTAACGCCGAGGCAGGCGTGGAGACCGCTGAAACCATCAAGG
>DASXPZ010000353.1:0-3962 GCA_036493275.1 Pirellulales bacterium | reverse complement strand
CTCCGCGGCGAAACGGCCGCCACGAAGCAGGTGTACGGACTGGACGATCCCACCACCGAGGTTTTCGGGAAGCAGTGCCTGCTGGCGCGGCGGCTGGTGGAGCGCGGAGTCCGCTTCGTGGAGCTGCTCTGTCCGAACCTGGGGACGGACCGCTGGGACCAGCACGGCAACCTGAAGGAAGGCCACGAGAAGAACTCCCGCGCCGTGGACAAGCCGATTGCGGGCCTGCTGAAAGACCTGAAGAGCCGCGGCCTGCTGGACGAGACCTTGGTGATCTGGGGAGGTGAATTCGGCCGCACGATCTACTCGCAAGGCGGCCTGTCGAAAGAGAACTACGGCCGCGATCACCATCCGCGCTGCTTCACGATGTGGATGGCGGGGGGCGGATCGAAGGGGGGCGCGATCCACGGCGAAACCGACGACTTCTCCTACAACATCGTCAAAGACCCGGTCCAAGTCCGGGACTTCCACGCCACGGTTTTGCAATTGTTAGGATATGACCATGAACGGTTCACCTACCGGGCGCAGGGGCTCGATCAACGTCTAACGACCGTCGAACCGGCCAAGGTCGTTCCGGAATTGATCGCCTAAAGGGAACGGCCATCGGACGCCGAATCTCATTCGACCTGCTCCAGGCCGTTCCGGCCCCGCTCGGATGTTCAAAAGCCCCCCGTTTCTTGCCGGTCCTTGGGAATTCAGTCCAGTTCGCAAGATTCCCCTCCGCCATTCTTCGCAGCGGGCGTCAAACTTCTGACGAGAATGAAATTTGACACTGCAATTTGCTCTTTTTAGAATAGCGAGTCTGTGAACGTTGCGCCCCGGCCTGACTGGGGGAATTTGTCGGAGACATGTTGATGAACAAGGCAGAGTCAAAGGTCTACAAAGAACGGCTACTTGCGTTGCGGGCTCGATTGCGCGGAGAGGTGACTCAACTCGCCGACGCGGCTCTGAAGAAGAACCGTCCTGACGGCGCCGCGGATTCCTCCAGCATGCCCATCCATATGGCGGATCTGGGCAGCGACAACTTCGAGCAGGAGTTTACGCTTTCGCTGATGGAAAACGAGGAAGACACGCTGATCGCGATTGAATCAGCGCTCGAGCGAATCGAGGATGGCACCTTCGGCCAGTGCGAAGAATGCGGCGTGAAGATTCCGAAGGCGCGGCTGAACGCCATCCCTTACGCGCCTTTGTGCGTCAAGTGCGCGGGCCAACTGGAACGCCGCTAAATGTCTGTTGCGGGCTTCTCGTGGAAGTAATCAGTGCGAGACATCGCAAATTCAATAGCAAATAACGGCCAGAGCTGGCTTTGCATTGCCAAGGCTGCTTCGTTTGCCCTAGAGCGAGCGCCTGCTGATCCGATGATCAGCAGGCGTTTTTTGTATCTACCGCCTCCTCGCGACTCGAACGTCGCGCCCTGTTTTTTCGGCCCTCTACCATCCTGGTTAGCTGGCCTTGCACGCCGCCGGGGTTCCTGCGAAATTCGACGCGCAGGCCGCCGGCGCTCCTAGCGGCCCGTCCTATCTCGCCCAGTTTTTGCGCATGCGCGCAACGGCCGCCGGAGAAGCCTGTCATGGCCAGCACCCTTCGAACTCGCGCCTTCGCTTTCTGGCTGATCGCGCTGGCCGGATGTGGCGTGGACCTGCTCACCAAGTCCATCGTCTTCCGCCGCCTGGGAATGCCCGATTTCGACAATCCCAAACCTCCGTGGTGGATCTGGGAACCCTACTTTGGCCTTCAAACCAGCCTGAACGAAGGGGCGCTGTTTGGCATCGGGCAAGGGAAAGTCTGGTTATTCGCCTCACTTTCAGTGGTCGCGATTTTCGGCGTCTGCTACTGGCTCTACTTCGCCGGCGCCGCGGCCGATCGAATGTTGACTGTGGCGCTGGCGATGATCATGGGTGGCATTCTCGGAAATCTGCACGACCGTTTAGGACTATGGGAGCCGCCTGAGCTGGTTGGCGTTCGCTATTACGCAGTCCGCGATTGGATCTTATTTCAATGGAATGGCTGGGTCTGGCCGAACTTTAATATCGCGGACAGCCTGTTGGTATGCGGCGTGGCGCTATTGGTTTGGCACGCGTATCGTCACGGCGACGCAAAACAATCGAGCGACGTGGAACGAGTGGCGCCACCGGTGTGAACCCCCCAAATTCGTCAGTAGTTTCGGCGCCGAATTGCGAATAGATTATTCGCGCCACTGCTTGTATAACGACCTCCCTCGATAGGCGCGAGGGCAAGGCGCGTGTCGAGAAGGCGCCACAGTGAAAAAGGCGATCCGCCATTGAGCTATTCAAAAGGCTGCGCTATCGATTCCGCCGATGGGATTGGCGAATTGCTAGTGGTTGGGCGCCGATTTCGCCAATCCTGGCCAGTGATTGTCGGAGCCGGTTCATGAGACTATCGCGCACTGTCGAATATGCCCTGCAAGCTACGTTGCAGTTGGCCCAATCCACAACCGGCGCGCCAGTCCCGTGCAGTCAACTCGCCGCCGCAGGCTCGATGCCCGAGCGGTTCTTGTTGCAAGTCTTGCGGAGCCTGGTCAATCGAGGGATTCTCCACAGCACCCGCGGCGTTGTCGGCGGCTACGCGCTCGGTCGCAGCGCCGCCGAGATCTCGCTGTTGGACCTGATCGAGGCCATTGAGGGACCGCTGGTCGCCGGATTGCCCGAATCGCAATCGCTCCCTCCGGCCGCCTTCGCGACGCTGCGCGCGACGCTCGATCGCGCCACGGCCTCCTTGCGAAATGAGCTGCAGGCTCTTAAGCTATCGCACCTTCTGCCAAAGCCCGGCGATAGCCCCAGCCCGGACCGCTAACGGCCTCGATTTCGGGCGTTCGGACGAGCGCCACGGCGGTCCGACCGTTTCGCAATGGGTCTCCTTAGCAGGCGGGCAAAGAGCACACGCACATGCAACAGCAACTCTCGGAACGGCTAGCCCTGGCCCGCGCCATCGCGCTGGAGGCCGGCGCCATCACGCTCCGTTATTTTTGCCGGGATAACTATCAGGTCGAATTGAAGCAAGACGATTCGCCCGTCACCGTGGCGGACCGGGAGGCCGAATTACATTTGCGCCGACGGATTGCCGAGGTCTTTCCGGCCGACGCCATTTTGGGCGAAGAATTTCCCGAGCAGCCGGGCGACTCGGGCTTTCGCTGGATTCTCGATCCGATCGACGGCACCAAGTCCTTCATCTCGGGGGTCCCTTTCTACGGCACGCTGGTCGGCGTCGAGCACGAGGGGCAATCGGTCGTCGGGGTGATCCACATTCCGGGTCTGGCCGAAACCGCTTACGCCGCTCGCGGACAAGGCGCCTGGCATGCCCGCGGCGACGAAGCGCCTCGACGGGCGCGCGTCTCAAGCAAGCGCGCGGTTTCCGAGGGGTTGTTTCTCACGTCCGACGTGCGCGGTTTTGCCGAGATCGGCCAGGCGGACGTCTACACCCGTCTGCAAAACGCCTCACACATTGCGCGAACCTGGGGCGATTGCTACGGTTACGTGCTGGTGGCCACTGGGCGCGCCGAACTGATGGTCGATCCCAAGATGAACGTGTGGGATTGTGCCGCGCTGCAGCCGATCCTCGAAGAAGCGGGAGGGACATTCACCGACTGGCAAGGAACGCCCACGATCCACGGCGGCAACGGCATCGCCACCAATGGCCTGATTCAGGACGAAGTGATGGCGCTCGTCCGCGGCTGACGGCCGGCGAGTTACTTGCTTTGTGAATCAGTTACCGTTGGGCCGCATTCCACGCTTGAATCGCTCGGTCAACTGTTCCGCAAACGCTCGCTGGAATTCCTGCAATTGCTGGCGTTTCTCGGGCGCGGCTTCGAGATACCATTTGTTCAACCGGGTCATCAGCGTGCCCAGGGCGGCCATCTGCACGGTGTTCTCCCCCGGTCCTCGCGTTGCGCGATCAAGCACTACGGCCCAGCGCGTCACTTCGTCGATCTGACGATTAAGGAA
>DASXPZ010000352.1:0-7338 GCA_036493275.1 Pirellulales bacterium | reverse complement strand
TGCGGCCGGCGTGAATGGCGTGTTGGGATTGGAGCGCAGGGCAGCCTTCGCCTAACTCGTCTGGGAGCAGCCGTGTCATTTCCTGAAGAACGATCCGCCGGTCTTCCGCAACCTCGCCCCGACGAGCCCGCGGCGCTGCGGCAAGACATCGCGGACGAACTGGCCGATCACTTGCGCTGCGCCGCGCGGCGCGAGCAACAGGCGAACGCCTCGGGCGAGCCCCTTTCCGATAGCGCGGCGCTACAGGCGGCGATCGATCGTTTTGGCGAGCCGGCGGCGCTCGCGCGGCGACTGTGGTGGGACGCAATGAAAGGAAGAATCATGGCGCAGCGATTTCTGGCGGTGATGGCGACGACCGCGACCGTGGCAAGCTTGTTTGCCTGCTATCTGCTCTGGCGTTCGTTGCAACTAGCCCAAGCGCAACAACAGGCGTCGCTCGATGCGCAGCGCGCAGCGATGGCGGCGATGATCGCCGAGCTGAAGTCGTCGAAGCAAGCCGACGGCGCCCAGTGGCAAACGCTGAAGTTCCGCCTGGTGGACGTACAGGCTAAGCCGGTGAAGGGGACCGTATATTGTTCGTCGAACGACAAATCACCGATCAACGAGACGATCCGCACCGGCGCGGATGGCGTGGCGAGCTTTTTCCTCCCGCCGGGACCCTACACGGCGAGGTTCCAATACAACTCGTTGATGGCGGAGTCGGCAATCCTGTTGGCGCCGCGGTCGCAGGAGAAGACGATTGTCTGCCCTACGGCCGAGCAAAAACGCGCGCCGGTTTCGTTTGCGATGGAGCTGACCGATAAGAGCAGTCTGGCGCACGCTCCAAAACCGGTTTTCTTCATCGCCGTGATCCAAAAAACGGCAATCACGGTCGACGATTTATCTTGGCGGCTGCAAGGAGAAGCTTTCGAAAAGAACACGGAGTGCTGGCTGCTCGACGCCGACGGCAAGATTCTTGGTCAACTGACGCCAAGTCCCAAGAAGCCCCATCAGGCGCGAACGTATTTTCCGGAATCGTTGGGGCCGAATCCAGAATTGAAACCGGTCGAGGGATTATCGACGGGTTTCTACCAATTCAGCATCGCCGCATACGTTCCGGGCGACGCAAAGGACAGCACGCCTGGGGATCAACCGCCAGACCCCGCTGCGCCCAAGGAGGGCACTCCTGCGCTTACGCTATTCGCTCCGTCCGTCCTATTTCTCGGTCGCGTGACGGAATCGAAAATGATCGACGTCGAAAAGCCGGATTCCCAAGTTTTCAAAATCACGGACAAGTTCTTTCCACAAGATCACGTATTGCCCGCTACTTACCGTTAAGGACGCTCTGCGGTTGCGCATCGGCACGATTGCTCACCCGACGCCGTAGCGCGGAAACGCACCATGGACGACAACTTGCAAGACGTTGCTGCGAGCGAAGGGCTGCTAGGCCGATTACCATCGCCCGGGGCCGACGAGCCGGCGGCGCTGCGGCAAGATATTGCGGACGAACTGACGGATCATTTGCTCTGCGGCGCGCGGCGCGAGCAATTGCAAAACCAGAGCGGCGTTCCGCTGACGGATCAGGGGGCGGTGGTGGCGGCGATCGCGCGTTTTGGCGAGCCAGCCGCCGTGGCTCGGCGGTTGTGGTGGGACGCGATGAAGGAGCGAATCATGGCGCAGCGGATTCTGACCGGCATGGCGATGGTGGTGGCCGCGGCCGCGGTCTTTGCCTGCTTTGTGTTGTGGCGATCGACGCAGGACTCGCGCGCCGAGCAGGCCGAGTTGATGCAATCCCAGCGCGAGATCATGTCGGCGATGCTGGCGGAATTGAAGTCGTCGCAAAAGTCCGACGGCGCCCAGTGGCAAACGCTGCGGTTCCGCCTGCTCGACGAGCACAACCGTCCGGTCGCCGGCCTGGTCTCGTGCGCGGATAAGGAAGGAGTCGGCGACAACATCCGGACCGGCAAAGAGGGCCTGGCCGAATTCTATCTTCCGCCAGGAAACTACCACGCGACCGTGATCGCCAACGGCCTCTCGACCGGTCTCACGGTCATGCTCCCGCCGGGCCGAACGACCGAACGCACGATCGTCTGCCCGACGCGCGATTCGAAGACGGCGCCCCTCCGCTTCGAAGTCGGCCAGGAGACCGCCCCGCTCGATCTGAACGTCTATTACATCGCTCAAGTGCAACTGACAGGGCTGCAGTTCGACAACCACTTCTGGAATCCGGCCCCGTTGGATTCCGGCACGCGGTTCCTGCTCGACCCGCAAGGGCGGATGTTGGGCCAGCTTGCGAATGTTCCGGTGCGCGCGGCTTCCTACAGTTCGTCCGTTTCGAGTCCAAACGTGACGACATTCCCGGCGCGGCTGCCGGCGGGCGTGGCGCTAACGAAGCCCGCCGCGATGCCGCTCGGAAATTACATTGTGAACCTGGCGCCTTACGTTCCAGCGGCGGCGACAAAAGAAGCCGCGACGAATCTGGCGACTGGCGCTGCCGCGTTACTTCCCGGTCCGCCCGACGCGCCGGCGCTCCGCAGCGTCTGGTGGGCCGGCGCCTGCGTGCAACTCATGGTCGACACGGCGACCAAGGATTTCAACGCGGTGCTGATCGACGACGCCGTGCTGAATTGGAAGAACCTGCGCAAGCAAATCGCCGACGGGCCGATGGAAGACCCGCAACTTCAGAGCGCCTATCAACCGCCGCCCCCAGCAGAAGTCCCCACCACCACCGAACCGGCAACGCCGTAGCTCACGCGCGGCCGCAAAGCATGGGGAGGTCCACGCGAGCATTTCTGCCCCAGACTATTAGTCCTCTGCCTCGTGAGCCCGCAGGATTTGATCCGCCTTGTATGACCACTCGGCGAGCACGCTCTTCCCTTTTCGATCGCGGGCCTTGGGGTCAGCTCAAGCGGCCAGTAGCAGCTTGACGCTATCGACCGAATGCTCGGCGGCGTGATGCAACGGCGTGCGCCCTTTTCGATCGCGGGCGTTGACATTGGCAGAATGCGCGAGGAGCACCTGAACGATTTTGGGCCACCTATAAATGGCGGCGGCCATCAACAGCGTCTGGCCATATCGATTGCGCGTGTCGACGTCGCCTCCCTCGGCGAGATACTCCTCGACCCTGCTAATCGCTCCTCGCTCTACCGCCTGAAAGATTGGTCGAAATTCGCGAGGCGATTCCTCGTCACAGACGTTATGGAAGAGCATCGACAAGAAGCCGTTGAACGTGTCGTTCAACCAATACATGCTTTGTTCGTCTTCTGCAATCCAGAACGCGGAGCTATCCCAGTACCAGACCCCCTCGAATTCCGACTGCGCGCCAACCAGCTTCAACAACACCAGATCGCGACCATTGCAATTGGCAATCGGGAGATACTCCTCAGGGATACGATCTTTCAGCGTTTCGGCGTACCAAAGAAGGCCATTGTGCTCTATTCCATCACGCGGCACGCCAAAAAAACAATTGATTAAAGCGCGGTTAACGAACTCAGTCGGATTGGGTATTGGGAATTCAACGCTTCGAGAAAAATGACCGCCATTGAACTGCAAAAGGAAGTCCGCGTATTCCTTCGGAAATCGGACCTCTAACAGAATCTCCAATTCCTCGATATCTTGGGGCGTCAACGGCGGATCGCAGCAATCTTGGAGAAGATTGAGAATGGGAAGCGATTGCAGCATGGCGACGAGAGGATTGAGTTATGTCAACGGCTCGCGCTTTAGAGGCGCTCGCTTCTGCGATGCGCGCTCCAGGCCTTGTCTCAGATTCTGTTTGTGGCGCGCCGCGGATGCTTCGAAGTCGAAGTCCTTCCGAGTAGCGCGCAAGATATTTGCATGATACATGGCGGTACGATAATTATCGAGTTCGCGCGCGGTCTCGTCTGAATCGACGAGACTTCCATCTTCGTACCGCGGCTGATTCGTTACCTTGATTTGAGGTGCAAGCTCCTCGAAGGCTTTGAGAGCCTGTTCATTGGCTTTTGTCGAAAATCTCGCGAATCAGCCGCTCGGTCAGAATCCGCGTGGGAGGGCAACCGCAAGCGATCGCGAACTCCCATGTGGAAGGGCGTGCCATCACGGAGGGAGCTCAATTGCAGCGGGCCGGAGATCTACGGGCTGTCGGTCATCGGAGACAGACTCGCCGCAAGGATTCAGCCTCTGTTAGCCTGGGGAAGAACGCCATCGTGGCGTTTCTTCCCTTTCGCCAGGTTCGCAGCCAAGCTGCTCACGGCTCACAAAATAGCGACGGATGTGTCGCTATTTGCGGATCGCATCCAGCGATCCACGCAGCCCGGTGAATACTTCACCGAGCTGCTAGACAGGTCCTGGATCGCCGCCGCCGAAGATGGGGGCCGGCACGCGATTGCCTGCGCCGCTTCGTAGCGCAAGTGAGACCCCGTCGAGTCGCCAACAAACAGCGATTCGACACCAAAGAACAAATTTTAGCGCCGATTCATAAAGCCGACTTGCCGCTCAAAACACCACCCCTGTCGCCAGCGACTTTCAGGTTTCGGATCGAGCGCTAACGAGCCGGCCATCCCGCGACGGAGACATCCGAAAAAGATGTTTCGTGTGTCAAAATACGCGCCTGCGCGAGGCAACTCGCGCCGGCGCGTTTTTATTTTGTTCGGCGCCGCGCGGGCACGCATTCGTGAGCCGCCTGGCGCTAGCCTGCGGGTTCTTCCGTGGTCGGGACGCCGCGCAAATTCACCCGCGGCTAGCGCCGCTCGGCTCACAGAGTGGGGCCGGGGTGAGGGTTGATGCGAGTTAGGGTTTTCCAACCAGATCGACTCGAGCGCGGCGCCTGCCCTCATCCGGCTCCTGCGGAGCCACCTTCTCCCGGCGGGAGAAGGATTTGCATGGATCCCTCTCGCAAGGCACTAGCCTGCGGGTTTTTCGTGTTCAATACGTCGCACAGCCTCTAGAGAAATCATGGATCAGTTATTTCGTGATGACTCTCCGTTCCTCCGCGCCTCCGCGGTTTAACTTCTTCGTTGTTTGTCGAAGAGATTGAACCGCAGAGGCGCGGAGACGCTGAGAAACAAATACAGGGTTCGTAGGTCGCAGGTCGCGCACGCTTGGGATCGTGTCCGATGACAGCAGAAAGCATTGCCCGCCGCATGTCACGCAGGGGGCTGCGTGACTTACAATGGGAACTTCTCAGATGCGCCGCTTACAAACCAATCCGCCACGGCGCCTGGTAGGCCAGGCCGAGGTTCATGATTTTGCTCAGCAGCGACTCGTATGTAACGCCAGCCTTCTCGGCGCTTTCCGAAAAATCTTCGCCGAATTCCAGGTTTGGATTGGGGTTCGCCTCGATGATATAAACCCGCCCGTCCGGCGTCAGCCGCAGGTCCATCCGCGCGTACCCGCTGAGGCTGAGAGTGCGGTAGACGCGCTTGCAGATGCGCGAAATCTGTTCTTCCACGGCCGGATCGAGACCCTTGGCTGCGCCGGTTTCGATGCCGTTCTTCTTTTGATAGTCGTGGTCCCACTTGACCTTGGCCGTGGCGATCCGGATCGTGTCCTCGGGCATGTTGTTGAAGAACATCTCCCAGATCGGAAACGTCTCCAGCCGCTGATTTCCGATCACGCCGACGTACAGCTCGCGCCCTTCGATGAACTCCTCGGCGATTGCGTCGGTCGAGGTTTGCTGATGGATGAACTCGACCCGCTCCTTCAGCTTCTCGTCGTTATGCACAACCGACGCCTGCGCGATGCCGACCGAGCCCTCTTCGCTCACGCTCTTTACCAGCAGCGGGAACTTCAGCCGTTTGGGGCGACGCACTACTTTGTTGCGCGGGAAGACGGCGAAAGCCGGCGCCCGAATCCGGTGATACGAGAGGATCTCCTTCGTCAGCGCCTTGTCGTGCGCTAGTAGCAGCCCGCGCGGGTTGCAGCCGGTGTAGGGCTTGCGCATCAGCTCCAGATAGCCCACAACGTGCTGATCGTAGACCGCGACGCCGTGGAATTCTTCGAGCAGGTTGAAGGTGATGTCGGGATTCCACTCGGTGATGGCGTCGCGCAGCACGCCCAGGTCGCTGCTCACGCCGAGCTTGCGGACCTCGTGGCCGATGTTATTGAGCCCGGCCGAGACGTCGTACTCGCTTTTGAACGGCGCGACCTCCTTGGCGCTCAACCCCTTGATGCTGTCGGGGGGCACCAGATCTTCGTGCATCAGCACTAAGACGCGTAATTTTTTCATAGCGCCAAACGTCCGAAGCGACTGCACGACTCACAATGGTCTGGTCAAGGCGCCAAAAAGCGTAGTTTTTTCATAGCGCCAAACGATGGTGGCCGCCGTGCAGATAATTCATCGTGTGGACCGTCAACAGAATCAGGGCGTCGCGCCGCGTCTGCCGCTCCGAGCGGTGGACGCGGAGCTTCAGCTCGCGGCAGCGCGAGATCATCTCCTGGAGGACCTGGTCGATCGTGTACTGATGGGCGCCGGTCCAGTGCGCCACCAGCTCGCGCAAATCGCTCCGCAAGCCGCGCAACACCACCGACGCCGCGGGCCGACCGCTATGCTGCGGCGCGTCCGAAAACAATCGCCGCAAGTCACGATCGTACACGGCCGCGTGCTCGGTGCTGTAGCGCGCCCGCTTCTCTTCATAATGTTGACGCAATGTTTTTTTCAAGTGCGAAAGCGCGTCGACCTGCCGCCGCGTACGGACGAGTGGCGCTTTCTCGGCGATTTCGCGCATCAGCTCGTTGACGTAATGCAGCTTCTTGAGCGCCGGCCAGCCCTTGTACTGCGTTCGCCAGCGCGAGCCGGGCCGCAGCCAGACAGCGAACGTTTCGGCGAAATCTTCCGACGGATGGCTCTGCGCGTACCAGGCGTCGAGATGCAGCACGAACCGCTTGCTGTAAGGCTTGGGCGAATAGAACTCCGGATAGGGCTCGGTCGAGCTGCCGAACAACTGGCGCCAGCGCTGCCGGCGCCGCAACCGATAAGCGTTGTCGATGGCGTGGCCGACTTCGTGCCGCAAGATGCGCAGCCGCCATTGCCGCGTGCCTCCTTCGACCGTGAGCATCTGCCGTTTTTCGAGCTTCATCAGCCGCGGATGCGCCAGGTAAAAAGGAATCGCCACGCCGGCGACGCCGTCGGGCGAGAACCATTCTTCCGACAGCCAGAAGGCGGGACGAAAGCGCAAGCCGCGGCGAGCCATCTCTTCGTCGATCCGCGTCACGCTCTCTTCAATGATCGTTCCCTCGATCCGCACGCCCAGATCGCACATCCGCAAATCGAGCAGTTCGCGATCCGGCAGGTGCGCCCACTCCGGCTCATTGCGCCGGCGGCGCGAACCATTCAGGCGGGCGGCAGATGTAGCACGGCGGGTTGGCACGGCGCGGCTGGCT
>DASXPZ010000351.1:0-2612 GCA_036493275.1 Pirellulales bacterium | reverse complement strand
AAAGTTCCGCGGCCCTCGGCGCCTGTTCCGCATGGCGGGATTGTAGCGATCGACCTCCTTCTGCTGCCGTAGCCCATTCTGATTCTGGGCGTCTCCTTTGCTTCATGGCGCAGCAATTGCTTAGAGAAATTGCAGGAATTTGCGCGCACAGCGCCGCGTTCGTTGGGTGGTTGCTGCGCGCGCGAAGGAAATAGCGGAAAACACGCCGGCGGGCCGTTCGCTGGGATCGTTGCTGCGCGCTGGGAAAGGCGACGCAGGACGTTCTCGCGTGGGGCAGCCGCGCGCCGCAGAGATGACGAAGGAAATGCGCGCCCACGCCGAGACGCCAGTGTAATTCAAGGCGAAATACAACCTAAACGCCACTCGAGGCTGAACCCGTGCAGTGCGCGACGGATGAGGCTGCGCAGTCTGCTGCGCGGTCGGCGTTCGCCGTAGCGCAAGCGCCGGGGGTTGGTCGCGCGTGGATTTGAAGCTCGAAAGCGCGGTTCAGTCCGCGTCACTTTTCCCTGCGCGCATATCGACCCCACGCGCGGGGGCCTGGCATCACCATTTTGGTGAAAGGCGCCCCCGTTTTTGTGAAGCGGCTTTAAAGGGTTTATCCGCTTGATCTTAACGCTGACTATCGCGAGCCTCGGCGCCTCGCCTGTTGACGGAAGCCCCTTCGGGTCCACGATCTATCTCCTCGCTCTACAAGAGTTTGAGGTCGTCGCCGCGGGGTTTCACTAAATCGTTGATTCCACCCGGCTGCGGACGAACCGACGATTCAGGATCTTGCAAAAATCTTTTCCCGCTCTTCTCCGCGGGTTTGCGCGAAAGAACGCACTAGGGCAGGGCGAATCTGCCATTTGGCACGGTGGTTGCTTTTAAGCGGGCCGCATCCCTAAGCGATCCGTTCGCGGCAGGGCCGTCCTCGCCACGGTTTGGCGAAGATTGTTCCACCCAATTGCAAGGAGAGAGCTAATGCCGACCGACCCACTGGATTTCGACGAGGAATATGCTTTGTATCGTCGCCTCCCAGAGCGTAAGGCTTCAACGCCTCCGAAGGGCAAGTCTCCTTTGGCTCCTCGGTCAAACGCCCCCAGGATCTCCAAGTCCGCGAGCGGCGTCCACAAGCGCCGTCGCCGCCACTACGGTCTCTAAACCTGCATTCACGGAATCTCAACTGGGGAATCGAACATGCGATCCAGAACTCAGTCGCAATCCAGCCGTCGCGGCGGCGTGCGTAACAGGCCGACGTTTATCCGCGCCTGTTCTTGGTCGACGCGGACACGTCCCCATTTTGAAAGCCCGGTATGGACCGCCTGCGCCCGCAGCGGCCCGCGCTAGTTACGAGCTTTTTGGCCTGACAACGTCGTCGGATCGAGGCGCCTCGATCACGGCGGCTCGTCGTCACACGCGCGGCTTTCAGCCGAAGAGACCCTCGGCCCCGCGCGCCTCGAACGCGTTCTTGAAGTGCTCGATTGTCGGCGGCACTCCGGCCGCGCCCCAACTGATGGCAATCACGTCGAATCGGGACGCGCATTCCAGCAGGTCGTGCCGACGCATGTAGGTTAGCGCCAGGCGAGTCAGTTTGGCTTGCTTCACCAGGTCGACTGCGTCGGCCGGATGGCCGGCTTCGTGCGAGGCGCGGGTCTTCACTTCGACAAAGACGATCGTCCGGCCATCCACCGCCACCAGGTCCAACTCCCCTAGCACGGCCCGATCGCTGCGGGCGACGATCTTGTAGCCCAGCCCGCGCAGATACCGAGCCGCCAGGTCTTCACCCTGTTGGCCCAGCGTGCGTGGCGGCGCGATGCGTTGTCGCCAGGCAGCGTATTGGACGGCCAGGGCAGCCAATAACGAGCGGAGGGGCGAAAGAAACGACGGTAGGCGACCACGCCACGGCATCCGTCTGGCCCTCAGCAGCCTGGGGAAGAAAATGTCATCGTGGCATTTCTTCTCTTCGCCCTTGTTCCCGGCCGAGCTGCTCACGTCTCACCATATAACGACTGGGGTCGCTATTTTGGGATCGCAGCTTGCGATCCAAGAAGTCCGGTGAATACTTCCCCCGCCTGTCAAAGTTCGAAGGCCGCTTAAACCGTCTGCTCAGCAGTCCGCCCGCCCTGTCAATCTCGCGCCTTGTCAGGGGTTCTTCCTGGCGGCCGCGCCGGCGCGTGATTTGTCGAGCATTTTTTCCAATCGAATTTGCGCCGTCGCGCTTTGCAGCACCAGCAGCGACTTCGACGCGGCGTCATATTCGATTACGCCCGGTCCGCCGGCCTCGCTCCACGACTTGGGATCGATCTTCTCATGAATCACGCTCAGAATTTTGTCGGGCTTGGTGGCGCCATCGACCAACTCGCGCACCGGATGGATCTCGAACTCGTATCGCTCGCCGAGCGGCTTCTTCGCATAGACCTGTAGCGTCTTCTCGTCGATCACGCGGAACGTCAGGTCGAGCGGATCCAGTAGCGACGTCAGCGCCTCGTCGAGCGGTTGCTTATCGGCAATCAACGTGACCGGCGAACGGGCCGTTCGCTCGACTTGGGTCAAGGAGACGCCATCGATCAAGATGCGCGTGCCGGTCGCTCGCCCCAGCCAATCCAGAACTTCGCACAGCGGCGTCTCGATGC
>DASXPZ010000350.1:0-12868 GCA_036493275.1 Pirellulales bacterium | reverse complement strand
CTCTGACGGCCAATGATCCGTCCGCTGTCGATCAAAGCGCAGGCTTCACTTTCGCTATTAACTGGGGAGACGGCTCGGCCGTTCAGACAGTGACCGGCTTATCAGGTCTGCAGGCCACTCACACGTTTGCAACCGTCGGCGCGCGGACGGTTAGCGTAACGGCTACCGACCGCAATGGCGGGCAAAGCGCGGCCGCCAACGCCAATCTATCGGTCACCGCCGTGCAGCTACAGCCCAATGCGCAAAATGCGAGCCTTACCGATTTGGTCTGGGGAGGCACCGCCGGTGACGACTCAGTTCGCTTTGAGCAGGTCAACGCCAGCACGATTCGCGTGATTACGCTCGAAGAGAACGGCTCGACCAACAACTACGTCGAAACATTCAACGGAATCACCGGCCGCGTGCAGGCGACTGGCGGAGCAGGCAACGACACGCTCGACGCCAGTGGACTCGCCACCACCCGTGCCACTTTGTATGGCAACGCCGGCAATAACGTACTCTATGGGGGTGGGGCCGGTGACATCCTCATCGGCGGCGCGAATAGCACCTCCAGCAGCGTGGGCGTCAACATAATTATCGCCGGCAACGGCGACAACACGATCTATGGTAACGACCTTACGGCTGCAAAGGGATCGGTCGGCGGGGACAACCTGATCATCGGCGGCTCCGGGAACGACGTCATTTACGGGAACTTCGGAACCAATCCCACGGGCAACGGCGGTGAAGGGGGACAGAACGTGATGGTCGGCGGCGGCGGGAGAGACACGATCTACGCCTCGCAGGCCGTCAATGGCGCCGAAGGCGGGCACGGCAGCATTGAGATCGCTGGAACCACGAACCTCTCCACGTGGGCACTCCTCTCCATCCTCGGCGAATGGACTTCCACCGACAGCATGGCCAACAAGGTCGCCAGCATCTCCGGTTCACCGAGCGGCCAGAACATCAATGGCGGCAACTACTTGATCCCGGGCGTAACCGTCTTCGACGACGGCGCAGTTGATTGGCTGTGCAGCGACTCGGCCGGCGCCTCTGATTGGCTATTCTACTCGTTCAGCCTGGATAGCGCTTCCCGCACCAAAAGTAGTGACATGCTGACCAACATGGGTTAAATCTCCCGAATTGCAGCTCACCTGCGGTCCGGCGGTTCTTCCGCGAGATACTGGCTGCAGGTGTACGACTTGGGCTGCCAAGCGAATTGACGCTCGGCGATCCTAGACCCTACGATCTGGGGAGCCGCGAAGCGATTTCGCTTCCCTCGCGAAACGCCGCTTTCTCGCCGACTCGCCCGTTCTGAATAGCATTTGCCACAGCTCAAGGTCAGCATGGCCACCCAATACACCGCGCGCTTAACGCGGATCAATATCTTTCCGATCAAGTCGCTCGATGGGATGGGGGTCGATCGGGCCACCGTGCTGGCTAGCGGCGCCTTGGCCGGCGACCGACGGTGGGCGCTGCGCGACGCGCGCGGCGAGTGGATCAACGCCAAACGGAATCAGAAGATTCACCTGCTGCGAGCCACGTTTACCGCGAACGCGGAGCAAGTAATGCTACGTTCCGAGATCGATGGCCATCATTCCACATTCACGCTTGGCGATGCATCCGGCGATGACGCAGGCCGCGCCAACGACAACGCCGCTCTCGAAACGTGGCTGGAGGATTTCTTCGGCGAGCGCGTGTTGGTCGTCGAGGATCCTCGCGCAGGCTTTCCAGACGACAACGAGTCGCCCGGTCCCACGATCGTCGGCAACGAAACGCTGGCCGAAGTGGTCGGCTGGTTCGACCTGCCCAGTTTCGACGACGCCCGTCGGCGCTTTCGCGCAAATCTTGAAATCGAAACGTCCGCTCCCTTCTGGGAAGATCGACTCGTGACAACGGCCGGCCAGGTCGTGCGGTTTTCGATTGGGACCGTGCGCTTTGAGGGAACGAATCCTTGCCAGCGCTGCCCTGTGCCGACGCGCGATCCAGGCGCCGGCGAAGTAATTCACGGCTTTGCCCGCAAATTCGCCGACCAGCGCCAGGCCACGCTCCCAGAGTGGGCCGAGGCGAGCCGCTTCGATCATTTTTATCGTCTGGCGGTCAACACAAGGCCGGCCACGGTCAATGGCGCCGGCGAAATCTGTGTTGGGGACGAATTGAAGATCGAAGCGTAAGCCGCCCAGATCGCGCTGGCGCTGGCGAGCTACGCAAGAATGGAAAGAGGCCGTGGCCAGGGCCAATGCGTTGGAAGCCCTCGCCACGACCTCTATGTTATCGGTCTCGTCCAATGAGTTGCATGGATCGCCGGATGCAATCCCCAAAATATCGCGACCTTAGGCGCTGTTTTGTGAGCCGTGAGCAGCTTGGCTGTGAACTTGGCGAACGAGAAGAAATGCCACGATGGCGTTACTTCCCCCGGACAATCAGCCGAGTTCTAAGCTCAGCATGTACTCGTTAAGCGAGTTTTGCAACTCGGTCTGCTTGGCTTGCAGTTCCTTGATGGCAGTTCGGGCTTTTTCAACGTCGTCTTCCTGCGTGCCGAATATCTTCACATACCGATTATACAGCTCGGTGTTCTTTTCCAAGCGGGTCATGTTCTCCCGAATTCGGGCCTGCTCCTGCGTGATTGCGGCGATCTGCTGCTGGTTCTGTTGTTGCTGCACCGCGACCGCCTGAATCTCGTGCTTGCGCTTGATCACTTCGGCCAGCGCCTTTTTGACCGGCTCGGTTACTACGCTCGACCGCTGATAGTAAGCGATCAGGTCCTCGTTGACGTTCGTCAAGGCGATCTGCTCATCGACCGTTTGCTCTTCGCTCACGGTCAGCTTGGCCGGTTTGCCGGGCTCGGCCGTGATGGCAAAGCGGTACATGTCGCGCGTCTTTTCTTCGGGCTCCTTGGGAGCGAGCAGCTTCCAATTGAGGTCGTACGGGTACTCGATCAGGATTTTCTTGTCCTTCTTGCCGGAGTTCTTGATCGTGTAGAGCGTGCTCCGCTCGAACTTACGCGTGGTGATCAACGTCCCCTTGGCGATCTTCACCTTGACCAGTTGCTCCGGCTTCGGTTTCGATTCGGGCGCCACCTCGGTATCGAGGTCCAGCGCGTAGCTGATCAAGCGCTCGCCGCCGGGAGGCAGGTCTTCGATCCGAGCGTCGCCGGCGTACGTGCCGTCGTCGAACACGGTGACCGGACCCTGCATCAGGTGCAGGCCAGTCGAGTTCGTCAGCTTCAAGCCATTCAGGGGATGCTTGACCTGGACCGCCGGATTGTAGATCGAAACTTTTTCACCTTTCACCGAGCCATTGGCGATCGGCAACATCGCCGATTGCTGGCGAGGGAGCGTCACGGCCGAGTCGATCGTGTACTGAAATAACTCGCCGACGTCGCCGGCCTGGGCAACCGACTGCACGCCACGGCCTAGATTCAGTGCCTCATCCACTACGCTGCTTTTTCTCTTCATGTCCGATGCGGCGAATAATTGGCCGTTGACCGACTCTCCATCCGCAGGAGGAGCGGCCGGAGCTGGCATATTTCCCGCCATGCCACCCATCATGCCGCCGCCATTCCCGGCCATGCCGCGCGCCCCTTTGCCTGATTGCTTTTCTGCTTTCGCCGCAAAATCGCGGTCCGCTCGTTCCAGATCCTTTCCGTAGACCTGTGGGCGAAGCGACGCAAACAGTTCCGTCTCAACCATCGGCCGTGGCACATAGAGAGGCTGATAAAGATTCATCACGAACGAAATCGGCCGGCCGCTGACCAGCGTCAACGAGACGTCTTTCCAGTCTTCCTCCGTCGGGTTTTCGACCAGCGCCCAACCTTGCAGAAACGGCGCTTCCTTGTCCGTCAGCACCAGGCGATACGTGGTGCGCCAGATCGGCGATTGCTGGATGTAGCCGACGCGGACCGGCCGCTTGCCGGCGCCGGTGAAATTCAACGAGACCGTCTTTTTGTCCGTCGCGTGGCCCATGGCCAAGATCGCAAGCGCTTGTCGCAGCTCGCCGTCGAGCTTTTCGTCGAGCAGCTTGATCCGCGTGATCGACGACATTTGAAAGCTCCGCAGACCGGTCTCGGTCAGCAGGTTCAGATACTCGGTCTCGACGACTTCGTTCTTATCGCCGACGCGCTGCTTTCGTACTTCGACTCCCAAAATCGAGCCGACAATTTTGTTCGGCGACTCGATTTCGACCTTCTCGCCGCGAACCTGGTCCAGCAGCTTGGCCATCGTGGGGTTGTCGGTCAGGTCGATGGCAAACGTCTTGAGCGTCTTGGTGATCGGATCGATCGACGCGTACGTGACGGTCGAGATTTTGCCGCCGCCCAGATCTTGCAGGACCATGCTTTTGAGCAGGTCGTTGATGTCCGTGGCGTTGAACTTGAGGTCGATCTTGGCGTCGCCGTCGATCTCGGCCCGCCGTTCGTAGAAGCCGACGCCGGCGTTGTAGAGGACGACCTTCTTCAGCGGTAGCGCGGTGGCGGCTTTGTCCTCGGCCCGAACCGCGGCCGGAATGGCCAGCCCGGCGGCCAGGGCCACCAGCGAGGCGAGGAGCGGACCGACGGCGAGCGATTTCCACTCGGCTGGCAGCAGATTGCGACGAATCATGGCGGAATCCTCTTCTCTTCTGTGGACGGCGATGTTTCCGAGCGATTTGGGACGCCCCGGCGGCGAACTGCCCGAACTTTCCCAAGCGACCGACCGACGAACGTCACGCGCGCTTTGGCGGGGGCTTTCCGCCACCTGGGCAACGGCTTTCGGCGTGGCCTGTAGCTAGTCTACTTCCATTCGACGCCCGCCTGCCGCGGAAAGTTCCCATGCTGGCCGCGAGACGCCCCTCCTGGCAGGCGGCGGCCGCGGTTTGGTACGATACGTGTGTTGGCTTAAACTGCCCAGCCAACCGCCCCTTGGCGATTCCACAGCCTATTAGAAAGCGATGGCGAGACGATGGTCCTTACCCCCAGCACGATGCTCCCCCTGGGCACCCCGGCGCCTGATTTCTCACTCCCCGATCCGTTTGGCAAGAAGGTTTCACTGGCCGATTTCGCCGGCAAGCCGGCCCTGCTGGTGATCTTCCTGTGCAATCATTGCCCCTACGTCAAGCACGTGGCCGATGGGTTGGCCGAGCTCGCCCGTGAGTATCAGGCCCGCGGCGTGGGCGTGGTCGGCATCAGCTCGAACGACGTCAGTAGTCATCCGGACGACGCGCCGGCGAAAATGGCTGATGAGATCAAGCTGCGCGGCTACACGTTTCCCTACCTGTACGACGAATCGCAGCAGGTGGCCAAGGCCTACCGCGCCGCCTGCACGCCCGATTTTTACGTCTTCGACGCGCATCACAAACTGGCCTACCGCGGCCAGATGGATGGGAGCAGGCCGAATAGCGGCGTCCCGGTCACGGGGCATGACTTGCGCGCAGCGCTCAACGCGGTCCTGACCGACAAGCCGCTCGCCGCCGAACAAAAGCCAAGCATCGGCTGCAACATCAAGTGGAAGCCGGGCAACGCGCCGGAGTATTTTGGTTAACTCTGGGCCCGCGCCAATCGATTGCACGCTTCGCGAGTGTGCGCAAACACGAAGCATCATCCTCGTTCGTTCAGCAAGGAGCTCAGCCGAGTCATGGAATTCTCAGCCAAGATCGAAGGGAACGAACTGGTGATGCGGTTGCGGTTGAACGAAAAGCCGGAGCGATCCGCCAGCGGCAAAACGCTGGTCGTCGCTTCGACCCGCGGCAACAAAGAGACCGACTGCGTGGTCAACGGCAAGCGCGTGATCGTCGGGATCAACGCCTACATTCCGGTGAAATAGGCGCGACGTCAATCGGCTACGCCGACGTACAGAAACCGCGGCGTGGGGCGTCCCTGCACGTCAACCGTTGACAGGAACATTGCCACTGGGCGAGCCCAGAGGCCACGCTCGCCGTAATCGGCGCGGTAGATCACCAGTTCTTCCAGCGTCTCATTGTGGCGCGCCACGCCGAGCACGAGGTACTCGTTTCCCTTAAGAACCGATCCGAAAAGTGGCGGTTGCTGGCAACAGCTAGGCATTTTGAGAGGCGAATTCCCGTCTTTGAATAGACACTAAAGTGCCGGTAGCGGCCCGGATTGATTTCCGTCATTCGGCGTCAATCAAAAGGATTCGAGTGGATCACGGTCCCCCCTTTGGGATCGCCGTAGCGCGTGCTCAGCCCGTTGAGCACTCCCGGGTCGATGCTGTCTCGCAGAAAACAGACGCTACCGTCACAGAACATGAAGTTGGCGCCGCCGGGGTGCAGGCTGCCGAAGCTTTCGGCCAGCGAGCCCTCTTCGCGCGGATCGTCGATGATCTCTTCGATGTTGAAGCCTTCTTTGAACGTGGTTCCGAGCACGTAGCCGGGTCCGGCGGAAACGCGGCCGTCGATCATGTTGTCGACCAGTTTTGAGCCGGGGACCACGCCCCAGAGCGTCGGCGTGGACCAACGGAATGCCCGCTCGCCGACGGCCATCGTGTTCGACAAACCGTCAACGATCTCGGCCGGGCTGATGGCGTGATTGCGGCCGAAGACTCCGTCGAAGGCGTCGCGGCAAATCTTGCACGTCGGACGGACGGAGCCCACCGAAGCGACATAGCTCGCCGCGGCCATCGTGCAGATGACGTTGTCTGAGTTCAGCGCCGGCACGTCCACGGTCGGCTCGAACTGACCATCTGATGGACAAATGAAGTTTGCGACCGAGACCGTGCGGACATTCGCGCTCGTGCCGTCTGCGACCGGAGCGGAAAAATTCACCAGGTTGAACGTTGCCTGTTGCTCGACTTCGGGCAGGATCATCGCGCCCCACGACCAGCCGGGACCCCCGTCGTCTTTATCAGGCATGACTTTCGAGACGTAACCGGGCGGAAAGACCGTATGGCGTTCGACGTAGATCTGCATCGCCAGGCCGATTTGCTTCAGGTTGTTCAAGCAGCTTACGCGGCGGGCCGCCTCTCGGGCCATTTGCACCGCGGGCATCAGCAAGCCGATCAGGATTCCGATGATGGCCAGCACGACCAACAGCTCGACCAGGGTGAACGCACGTCGTTCGGCACGCATCGTCGGCCTCGCGCAAAAGAGAAGTAACAGACAGCGGATTCAACAGCGGCCAGCGCCTGCCCGATAAAACGAGCGAGATGCCCAAAAGCTGGTCGCAACGGGCAGACACCACGCGGCTCCGCCGTCCTCTCTTTTCGGCAGTTGGCAATGTTAAAGATTAACGACGATGCCGAATGGATGGGCAAACTAACGAATAATTAGGAAATCCAGGCAATCTAGGTTGTTTCGCCGCTGGGTCTGAAGGGGGAGCTCGGTATCTGCGGCTGGGTAGCGGTTCAGACTTGGAATATCGAAATATCCGCTATCGTGAAAGTTTTGGCTGACGCCAGATACGTTGCTCTGCCAGGCAAGGATCTCACGCGACCCCGGCAGGGGTCGAAGATGGTAGCCGGTGGTCGAGCGCAGCGAATACCACCGGAAAACAAAACAAAAAATCTCTTCGTCACGACACAGACGGGGTCGCACGGATGGCGCAGGCCGCCGTTCAAGGAGCCGTGAATCATATGATTTGCGACCCTGCCAGGGTCGAATTACGACGAGAGTGGAGGGATCGCTGACCAGGGGTGTTCGCTGCGCTCAAACCCCCGGCTAATATCTGGGATCCCTACCGGGATCCTAATACGCGCGATCCTCGCCCACGGGGTTGAGGGACGCTAAGGCGCGCCACAAAACCGCGGAGGGGCCCATCCTGCCCATCAGGTCGGATAGCATGGAGAAATGGACATGAACCAGGCTCTCCATTCAGCGCGGATCTTGGCGGCCTACTATGGCGCCGCTATCGGAGAATGCCTGACTGCGAATCAGGTCGCGGATTCGCACCTCAGCACCCCTTCGGTCGATGCTTCGGTATGGCTGGTTTGCTTTGACATCATCAATGGGCCGAAGGATTGGTGTTGGGTCGCGATGATCTCTGCGGCCGGCCAAGAGTCGGTGTTCTATGCAAGCAACGTCCGTCCTACGGGCGGCACATTGATGGCTGAGTTCGAATGAAACAGTGCCGGAACTTCCAGGGGGCACATTTCAAACTGAACCACTACCCCGCGGGCTGGGTATCATGAGAAGATGGAGACACCGCCTCCACCATTTCCGCCGGCGCCTCCGCCCCCTCCGATTCCAGATCGGAGTTCTGCGCAGTCATCGTTACCAGCAAAACGCGCTGTGAAATTCCAATTCACGATGCGGCGGATGTTTTCTGCAGTTCTTTTGATCTGCATCGGCGCCGCCGCATTGGGCTGGGGAATTCGTGGCTTATCGATTAACCCCACCGACCCGCAAGCCAGAGACATACAAAACATCCAATTTATTGAGGCGATGTTTGTTTCGGTCGGCATGCTCGGAGCGGCCATTGGAACACTTTTTGGCAAGACCCTCGATTCAACATTCAGGTACGCAACCGTAGCACTCCTCTTGGCGGCAATCATTTTCTTCGGTGGTGGATTTATCTGGCACTTCTTTCTCCAGGCTGATTAGCACGCAAGACTTCGCATGGTTCGTAGAACCCGTAACATAATTAGCCCCCACCTTATAATCGCCAAACTTGACATGCCCCAGTGGGGTATATAAGCTCGTGAGCGGCGTCTGGCGACTGTGATCCTGGACGACGCCGCTGCGAAAACGGGGCATTTGCGCGAGCTCTGCATGCGATTGCCTGGTTGGCTATCTTTTGACGTCCTTCGTCCGCTACGGACCATGCTCGTGGGCGCTGCGCTCGTCGGGTTTGTGACGGCTAACCTTGGGCTCCCCTTGATCGTGCCGGTCGCTCGGCTTGCGTCCCACACCGATGGCGGCGCGCCAAAGGATACTCGCGTCCCCTTTCCTTGTCAGAATCGCCCTTGCGGCTGCATGTCGGCCGAGGCCTGCATGCGGAGCTGCTGCTGCTTCAGCGCCGAGGAACGCCTCGCCTGGTTTCGGGCTCACGACATCGCGCCCATTCCGGAATTAATTGCCGCTGCCAAGAACGAAGGTTGCAGCCACGCGCACGACGAATGCGCCCATTGCGCCAAGGACGAGAAGAAGCCCGCGCCGAGCGGTTGCTGCACGACAAAAAATGCGAAGGCGGCTGAAAGTGGCGTTTCCAAGTCCGAGGAATCGACCGTGGCGAAAGCTTCGCCAGCGGCTGAGCAATCTCCGGCCAATCCGGTTGCCTCGGCAAGCTCAGCGAACCAAGGCTGGCGGGTTGTTATCGTCGTCGGTTCGTTTGCCGCCAAATGCCAAGGAATGGGCCCCTGGTCTGTAACCGGCGTGGTCGCCATGCCGCCTGTGGCGGAAGTGGCGTACGCCTTCGATTGGTCCCCGGCCGGAGACGTCGCTCTCGATTCTCCGCGCCTTCTTTCGGCGATTCACTCGCCCCCCACGCGCCCGCCCTGTTGCTAGAGGGCCGGCGGCGGGACTCTGCGCGCAGACTGCGCGCGAAAGAACAAATTCGGCGCTCGCGCCCTCTCTTTCGCGCGTGAACCAGTGTCGACATCATGCCACCGCGTGATCAAGAACACCGCAGAGGCGACCGTGGCCATTGCTTGTTCGGGCGTATCAGCGCTCGCACAGAGCATCCACTGTGGATTGTCGCCGTTCAATCGATTGCCGCGCGGCGCGCCTGCCTAAAAAGCGGCGCCCCTTGGTCTGCTCAGCGCGTCGATGAATTGATCTTCGCAGTTTGCAAGACGAACTGATGAATTACAGACGCACAAGGATTCTTCATATGCGTAAACAAAGCGCTTTTACGTTGGTAGAGCTGCTGGTTGTCATCGCGATCATCGGCATCCTGATTGGGTTGCTGTTGCCCGCGGTGCAAATGGCGCGCGAGGCCGCGCGGACGAGTCAATGCAAGAACAACCTCAAGCAACTCGGCCTGGCCCTGATCAACTTCGAGGTGACGCTCGGAACGTTTCCGTCGACGGACGCCGCCAACGGCTTCTCGGCGCAAGCGAGGCTGCTGCCGTACGTCGAACAAGGCAACTTGCGAAATTCGTTCGACTTCAGTCAGCCGGCTTTTTTGGGCGCGTACAACGCTCAAACGCCCAACCCATTCTACGCGACGCTGTTCGCCACTCCCATTCCGTTCTTGCTTTGCCCCAGCGATCCGGCGGACGTTATCAATGTCGAGGCGACGTACAACTCTTCGTACGCCGGCAACAATTACATGTTGAGCATGGGGAGCGGCATGGGAATCTTGTACGATCAACGCTTCAAGACCGACGGCATCACGTATTACAACTCCAACGTCCGCCAGGCCGAAGTGATCGACGGCACGTCGAACACGGTCTATATGAGCGAATCGAGCCGCAGCGTCGGAGACGACATGACTTTGGCCGCCGGACAGAACCCAGGCTTTCCCTATCAGTACACGCTCAACGGTTCGACAGGATTGACCCCGGGTAATGGGCCCGGCATCACGATCACCGGATCTCCCTGGACCGGCCCGTCGATCAATGGCATGATCGCTAATCCTGATTTGAGCCTGGTCTGGACGCAGTTCACCGGTTGGCGCGGGGCGTCAAGCACCGCGTTGCGCGGCCGTGGGGCGTGTTGGGCCGCCGAAGGCGCCGAGAACACCCTGACCAATGGCTATACGACGCCCAACAGCCGCATCCCCGACGTGGTCATGCACCACTCGGGCTACTTCGCGCCGCGCAGTTGGCATAAGAGCGGGGCCAACGCGCTGTTCGGCGACGGCTCGGTGCGTTTATTGAACGATTCGATCGACGCCATGTTGCATCGCTACCTGCACAGCATCGGCGGTTGCGAACCGGTGTCGTCGAATTACTGATTCCGGTTTTACTAAGTGGCTAGGGACGACGCTGAGAGTCGCCGATTTCGAGAGGGAGCCATTCGCTCGCAAATGATTCAGAATACGCCGCCAGCTACAGAAAAATCATGGCCAGACTACCGCGCCGTGTGGCGCTGGCATTTCTACGCCAGCCTGTTTTGCCTTCCCTTCGTGATCATTCTCGCGATTAGCGGGTCGATCTATCTATTCAAGCCGCAGATCGAGGCCTGGAACGAGCGGGCCTTCGACCAGCTTGAGACGGTCGGAACTCGATCGAGCGCCGCCGAACAAATCACCGCGGCGCTAGGGGCCATTCCAGGATCGACGCTGCAAGGCTATGAACTGCCGCAATCGCCGAACGCCGCTGCGCGCGTCATTGTGCGCAGCGAGGGAGAAGCGATCCGCGTCTATGTCGACCCAGTGCGTTTGAACGTGCTGCACACCATCCCGGAAAATGACCGCTTCATGCGATTCATCTTTCGCATTCATGGCGAGTTGTTGGCTGGCGACCGCGGTTCGATGGTCGTCGAACTCGCCGCCTCTTGGACGATTCTGATGATCGTGAGCGGCTTGTATCTTTGGTGGCCGCGCCAGGCGAAGGGAATGGGAGGCGTGATTTATCCCCGGCTCGGCGCCGGATCGAGAGTCTTCTGGCGAGACATTCATGCGGTGACCGGCGTCTGGATATCGGGCCTGGCCCTGTTTTTGTTGCTCAGCGGCCTCCCCTGGGCAAAGTCTTGGGGCAATTACCTAAAAGCAGTTCGCCGAGTAACCGGCACGGCCGTGGCGCAGCAGGATTGGACCACCGGCAGCGAACGAGCGGCCAGTCAACGACCCGAAGGCGCCGAGGGAGGACACGGCGGCCATGGCGATCACGGTGGCGGTGGCCGGCGCGGCGCGGGCGCCCCCACGCCGAAGGATCTCACCGCCGTGGATCGCATCGCAGAGACCGTCCTTCCGCTCGAGCTTGCGCCCCCGGTCGTGATCGCTCCTCCCGGTCGTGGCTCGACAAACTGGTCGGCCAAGTCGATGGCCGCGAATCGCACCCAGCGCGTGAACCTGGTCGTCGACGGCGCAAATGGCGAAATAAAAAGTCGCGAAGGTTTTAGTGATCGTCGTCTGATCGACCGAATCGTGGCGGTCGGCATTGCCGCGCACGAAGGGGCCCTGTTCGGTTGGCCCAACCAATTGTTGGGGCTGCTCACCGCCTGTGGCTTGATCTTGCTGTGCGTGAGCGGCGTAGTGATGTGGTGGCGCCGGCGTGACCAAGGCATGCTCGGGGCGCCGAAAAGAATCCTGCCCCCGCGGTTCTCTTTTGGATTGCTTTTGCTGCTTGTGATTTTCGGCGTCTACCTGCCGTTGTTCGGAGGGTCGCTGCTGGTGGTGTTGCTCGTCGAGAAGACCATCCTGGCGCGCATTCCGAAGGTGCATCGCTGGCTGGGCCTGAACGGCGCCGCAGCCGAAGGCCCAGGGTGACGGCCTCGTTTAGGACTCACGAAAGCCTCATGTGGCTCGGGCTCACTTCAAGCGATTACCGCTAGCTTGCGAAGAAACGCCTGCCCGCGCGCGGCGGGACTGAGCGCGGTCCTTGCCAATCCCCGGTTCGCGGGCCTATATTGCGCGGAGGGTCGCTACGGCGACCTGACGACTCATCCGAGCTTTTTTTCACGCTCCTCTCCTTGGCGGATCACTCCATGACGAAGTCTTTATTGTCGGGCCGGCGCTTGGGCGCCTTTGTGCTCTGTCCCTGTATCGCGATGGCGGCCATGACGGCTATTTTTTCCGTGTCAGGCTGCGACTTTGGCAAAAAGCCTGCGCCGACGCCTGCCGCTCCCGCGCCGGTGGTCAAGGTTCCCAAGCCGATTTCGACGGCCTTCGTACCGGCGGAATCGCTCTTCGCGATGGCGATCGATCCAGAGCAATTCTTCAAGACGTCGAAACTTAAGATGCCGGAACGGCTGGAGTTTAAAACGCTGTTGAACGCCTCTACCGGCGTTGACCTGGACCAGGTTGAGCAAGTGGTCGTCGTCGGCGGCTTGGGCAAGGGATTGGCGCCTTTCTACGGCG
>DASXPZ010000349.1:0-1524 GCA_036493275.1 Pirellulales bacterium | reverse complement strand
AACGTGCGGTCATGTGTCCGGCATATGCGTGCGCGCTTTACGCGACCGCCGGCTCTGATGAAGTCCGCGGGATCGGCTCCCATTCAGGTCATCGCGTTCGTTGACGCTGAGCCCCAAGCGACGGGTTTTGCCAATCTCCGGTATCGATCGTTTCGTCATCAATCCCTCAGCACCTCGCCAATCTCTTCCAGCCCTTCTGTCCTAATCTTCCGGTTCAGTTCGCTGGCTGAAGCCGGAACTCCTCGTTCCTGGTCATCAACGCCAGGCGATCCTGGCAATCTTGTTCGCCATGGCTACGGCCACCAGTTTGTATGGCTTGCGAGCGAGTAGTGGGGAGGCCGACTTGGTGGTCGAGAGTTTGCCGGCGCGCGCAAATCGCAGAACGGCGTGCGCACCAACGACGAGAAGGCGCCGAATGTTCGAATCTAGCAATCTGCCGTACATTATATGTCGAAGCTTTATACCGAGGCCTATCTGCCGTCGAAATGAGGAGCAGCCAATGAGTCCCGCTCGGTTGGCCTAGCGCTGAACAGGTGGCGTGTGTCGGGAACACCACTCGGAACTACGAAATTGCCCGTGAGAGAAAATTCGGAAACCGCGTGGCGAAAAGTCGAAATTGCGGCAGTCTCTGGTTCCGAATGGATGCGAAAACGCCGCTAATTGCGCGCTTTTCTGCGCACTTTAGGTCGATGTTCAAGAGAGACGGGACTGGGTGGCTGCCCTTCGTGGACGATTATCGAACTAAATGCATCGTTCCTAGGTCCTCGTTGCGCGTGACCCTTGAAGCCGTGACACGCTTCGGACTCGCAGCACGCAAGGGCAGTCTGGTCATACGCGCCAACTGCGAAAGGTAACATCGAGGCCCGCCAAAATGATATGAGCATCATTTGCGCCCTTGTACCTTTATTTGCGACCTACCGACGTAGCCAGGGCTGGATACGCCGATTCCTCGATCATGTCGATCCTTTCGATCTCTATTGTCTAGAGCCGACTGCCTTTTAGGGGGGAGTCGAGAAGCGTATCAATTATCGTGATTGACGAGAGCAACCTGGAGCGATGACACGAAAAGAAAAATCCAACTGGTGATTTGTAATGCTATCCCCGTGGCGCGGCCGGCCCGCCGAGTGGTTATTGCTTATTGCCCAGACCGTCGACGATCGTCTGCGCGTCGCGCTGGATCTGGTGCAGGTGGTCGGGGCTCCGAAAGCTCTCCGCGTAAATCTTGTAAACATCCTCGGTTCCGGAAGGTCGCGCGGCGAACCAGCCGCTTTTCGCGACAACCTTGATTCCGCCGATCGGCTGATCGTTGCCGGGCGCTTTGGTGAGCTTTGCCTCGATCACCTCGCCCGCGAGTTCGCGAATGACGACAAGCTCAGGCGTGAGCCTTTTCAAGGCGTCCTTTTGCGCAGCCGACGCGCAGGCGCGTCGATGCGCTCGCAGAACGAGACACCGAGACCACTTGTAACCTTGTCGTAGAGGCGGCGGGGATCCATGCCGTGGCGCGCGGTCATCTCCGCGGCAAGC
>DASXPZ010000348.1:0-9463 GCA_036493275.1 Pirellulales bacterium | reverse complement strand
AAAACGTTCAATTGCGACAACTCTTTGCCGACGACCCGCAGCGCGGCCGCCGCTACACGCTCGAAGACGTTGGCCTGGTCCTCGATTACTCGAAGAATCGCATCACTGACGAAACATTGTTGCTATTGCGGCGACTGGCCGAAGACGTCGGGCTGGAAGCCCGCCGCGATGCGATGTTCAGCGGCGAAAAGATCAACATCACCGAGAAACGAGCCGTGCTGCATGTGGCGCTGCGGGCCCCGCGCGACGCGAAGATAGTCGTCGACGGCGAAAACGTCGTGCCGCAGGTTCACGCCGTGCTCGACAAGATGGCCGACTTTTGCCTGCGGGTCCGCGGCGGAGACTGGCACGGCTACACAGGCAAAGCGATCAAAAACGTCGTCAACGTCGGCATCGGCGGATCGGATCTTGGGCCGGTCATGGCCTACGAGGCCCTCAAGCACTACAGCGATCGGAACATGACGTTCCGTTTCGTGTCGAATGTCGACGGAACCGACTTTGCCGAAACGGTTCGTGATCTCGACGCCGCCGAAACGCTGTTCGTGATCGCGTCGAAGACGTTCACCACGCTCGAAACGATGACCAACGCCCATGCTGCGCGGCGCTGGCTGTTGGACGCGCTGAAGGACGAGAAGGCGGTGGCCAAGCACTTTGTCGCGCTCTCGACGAACGAAAAAGAGGTCGCCAAGTTCGGCATCGACACCGCCAACATGTTCGAATTCTGGGATTGGGTCGGCGGTCGCTACTCGATGGATTCGGCCATTGGGCTGTCGACGATGTTGGCCATCGGGCCAGACAACTTTCGCGACATGCTCGCCGGCTTTCACGCGATGGATGAGCACTTCCGCACTGCGTCGCTCGAAAAGAATCTGCCGGTCATAATGGGCTTGCTTTCGGTCTGGTACAACGATTTCTTTGGCGCCGAGACGGTCGCGGTGCTGCCGTACGATCAATATCTGAAGCGCTTTCCGGCTTACTTGCAGCAGCTCACCATGGAGAGCAACGGCAAGCACGTCACGCTCGAAGGAGAGCCGGTCGGCTGCCAGACCGGGCCGATCTACTGGGGCGAACCCGGCACCAACGGCCAGCATTCGTTCTATCAGTTGATCCACCAGGGAACGCGATTGATACCGTGCGACTTCATCGGTTTCCTCGAATCGCTTAATCCACTGGGAGATCATCACCTGCTGCTGACGGCCAACCTGCTGGCTCAGACCGAGGCGTTGGCGTTCGGCAAAACGGCCGAAGAGGTGAAGACCGAGGGAACGCCTGATTGGCTCGTGCCGCACCGCGTATTTTCAGGCAACCGGCCGACGAACACGCTGTTGGCGCCGCGGCTCACGCCGGCCGTGCTCGGCAAGCTGGTGGCGCTCTATGAGCACAGCGTCTTCACGCAAGGCGTGATCTGGGGGATCGATTCGTTCGATCAGTGGGGCGTGGAATTGGGCAAAGTGCTGGCCGGCCGGATTATTCCGGAGCTGAAAGCGACCGACCAAACGAAGCTCGCACACGACAGCTCGACCAATGGGCTGATCGCGCGGTTTCGCGCCGCAATTGCCCAGCGATAACGACAAACCAACCGCTCTTTTTCGCCGAACTTGAGGTCCGCATGACTGCTCCACATTCCGACGCGCTGGTCTTCTTTGGCGCCACGGGGGACCTGGCGTACAAGAAGGTCTTTCCCGCCTTGCAGTCGATGGTTCGCCATGGGCATTTGAACATGCCGGTCATCGGCGTGGCCAAAGCAGGCTGGAATCTGGATCAATTGAGAGCCCGCGCTCGCGCCAGCCTGGTCGAGCATGGCGGCGGCGTCGACGATCCGGCGTTTGCCAAGCTTTGCGAACTGTTGAAATACGTCGACGGCGATTACGGCGACGCCAACACTTTCTCGCAGTTGAAAACGGCGCTAGCTGGCGCTCAGCGGCCGCTGCATTACCTGGCCATACCGCCCAGCATGTTCGCCACAGTGGCTGAGGGGCTGGCCAAGGCAAGTTGTTCAACCAACGCGCGGGTGGTAATCGAAAAACCATTCGGAAACGATCTGGCCAGCGCGCAGGAGCTGAACAAGATCCTCCACTCATACTTTCCGGAAACGTCGATCTTCCGGATCGATCACTACTTGGGGAAAGAGCCAGTGCTGAACCTGGTGTTCTTTCGTTTCGCCAACCCAATCCTCGAGCCGATCTGGAATCGTCATTGGATCGAGTGCGTGCAGATCACGATGGCCGAGAATTTTGGCGTCGCCGGACGCGGCAAATTCTACGAAGAGGCGGGCGCCATCCGCGACGTTGTGCAAAACCACATGCTGCAACTCATCGGCGAAGTGGCCATGGAGCCCCCGGCGGGACGAGACGCCGAAAGCGTTCGCAATGAGAAGATCAAAGTCCTGCACATGATGCCCCCCTTGACGAAAAACGACATCGTCCGCGGTCAATTCAACGGTTATCACAAGGAGCCGGGCGTAGCGCCGGACTCGACCGTCGAAACTTTCGCGGCTTGCCGCTTCTTCGTCAACTCGTGGCGTTGGGCCGGGGTGCCGTTTTACGTCCGCGTCGGCAAATCGCTCCCGGTCACTTCGACCGAAGTGCTGATTTACCTGAAACGCTCGCCGCAACCGTTATTGGACGCTGACGATCAGAATTGCTCGAACCATTTGCGATTCCGATTGAATCCGGAAGTCGTCATGGCGCTCAGCACGCGGGCCAAAGTTCCGGGCGAGGCGATGCGGGGGGAAGAAGTCGAGCTTTGCGCGCGGCATCAAAGTCCGAACGACATCGAACCGTACGAGCGGCTGCTGGGAGACGCGGCGATCGGCGATCAAACGCTGTTCACGCGCGAAGACGGAGTCGAGGCGGCCTGGAAGATCATCGATCCCATTCTGGGAGACGCGACGCCGATCCATATTTACGAGCCCGGCACATGGGGCCCGCCCGAGGCGGACGCCCTGATCGGCGAGAACGGCCCCTGGCACAACCCGGCGGCGACAGAAACGGCGCGATAAAGCGCGGACCGCCCATGTCGTAGGTTGCGCTACACTTGCGGTTCGGTCGCAAGTGGCCCTGCGCCGGCCGGCAACGGGCCGGGCAAAGTCCCTGGTGGGCGTGGCCTGGGTGGACGCGGCAGCGGATCTTGCAAGCGGCTCGAACGTCCGGTCAACGCGTCGAAATTGCCGATCGTCGCCGAAGCCATCAACAAGCCGATGAAGAAATAGGCGATCGTGCCGATGATCATCGCCGTGATGAACAGGCCGGACTCTTTTCCCGCCGAGTTGTATCCCTGCAAGCTCGATTGCCAAAATGCCGCAGGCGCTCCGAGCAGCATGGGAACGCACAGAGCAAGCGAGAGAATCATGGATTCGTCGCCGCGCGATGCGATGATGACGGGAGTGCAGCACAACATGTAACCGCCGCCGACGAAGATGGCGATACCCACGCTCGAGGCAATCGCGCGGATCGACGTTGCGCACCAGCAAGAGAACCAGACTCCAGTCGCCGCGACGGCCAGCGCCACGCAGGCAAAAATGCCTAAAAGCACGGGCAAGATCAGCAACATTTCCGGCCACAAAAATCCGGTCAGCAGCCACATCAGGCCGATCGGCACCAAAAACCAGCGGGCTGAGAAGAGGCTGCCGGCGATTTTCCCCCAGACGATCTCGGCCCCGGTCATCGGCGTGCTGATCAAGGTCAACCACGAGTCGCGCTCGCGCTCGGCGGTGATCGAACCCGCTGCGCGAACCATGATGATCAAGAGCGCGGCGTGCAACAGAATGGCCGTGAAGATGATCGTGTATTCCGAAACGCTTTCGCGCAGGTAGGATCCGCCGTTGTACCGCGTCTCGAATAGCAAGTAGTAAGGATAGACGATAATACCGGCGAAGATCAGCGACACAATCACCCGGCCGGCGCGGCCGACGTTGATCGCCGCGCTCTCGGCGAACATTTCCTTCCAGATCATTGGTTGGTCGCCCACGGCCGGTCGACGGCGCAATTCGGCGAACCATTTGACGCGTCGTTTGGCAACCGAACCGACACCGACTGATTTGCGATAGACGCGGCGAATGGACAACGTCGACCAGGTCAGAATCACCGCGGTATACGCCAGATATCCGGCGATGAAATACCCGACCGCTTCCCAGGCCGCCGAACCGCCGCTGATTCCGCCGAACCGCTGGGAGTACAAGATGGTGAGGACATAAAATGGATTGAAATAGACGAGCTCGCCCCCCTTGAAAATGATCCAGTACAGGACATTCCAAAAGACGCCTGGATCGGGCGGGGGCGCGGCGCCTGGATTCTGCCCAGCCGCCATTGCGGAATACGTGATGAACATCGCCAGCAAATGGCAGAGGCCGGGAAGCGCCAGAAAGCCAATCAGCAACACGTAGGTCCGCACCACGGCGTCTCGGCCGCGCGTCGCCCGAACGCTGACGGCGATCGAAAGCGCCGCCAGACCGATCAAGGTGGCCAGCGTCACCAGAAAGGACATCAGCAGCAACTCGGGATCGACGCCGCCCAGCATCATCGTGATCGACAGCACCGGCAGGCCGACCGCAAGAATCGCCGCGACGTGCACGGTGCGGGCCACATATTTCGACAGCACGATCTCGCCATTGGTAAGCGTGCTGGAGAAAAGGTATTCGATCGTCTTTCGTTCGCGCTCCTGCGCCACGCTTCCGGCGATCATCGCCGGTGTCAGCAGCATGATGGCCGCAAGCTGAGCCGCTGAGAACGTGATGAAGAACGTGGCGGAGAACTCCGCCACCTGGTGAATGCTGGCCGTGCCCCCGTAGCCGACCCGGCTCTCCGCGTAATTCAGCCAGAGCAGGAACAATAAAATCGACGCGTAGATCACGCGAACGATAAAGTACCGCATCCGCCGCGCGGCGGTGACCAGATCGAGCGTGATAATCGGCGCAAAAAACATCCGGCGTTATCGCAACCTTTCCGCGAAACCCGTCTCCCTGGGAAACCTGCCCCGTGCGGGCGTCGTCCCAGCTTACCCCCGGACCGGCGCGGAGCAAAGCGCTCGGGAGGAGAAACATGAGAGGCGCCAGTTTTTTCGCGGCCTGGCAGGCGGGGTTTAGAATTTCTTTTGATGCTGCGTTGTTTGGCGGCGCCCTGCTCGGCGGGAGCCTCGCACTCCCGTCGAGCACAGTCGCGACGCTTTCTGGGAGGTCACGCGGTCCTCCGCGTGACATGCGGCTCGATCGCGGGTGGTCGTCCTCTGTGAGTTTTCACCGAGCGCGCTTTCCTGCTCGGCTGGAGCCTCGCACTCCCGTCGAAAGCGCGGCCGCGCCAAACGATGTGGCGCCCGAAGATAACGCCCCCTCAAAACACGGCTTCGCCGCGGAGCATTACGGTCGAGGAGGGATCGAACGACGGCGTGCCGCTTTCGTACTGAATGCTGCGGCCAAAGACATAGCCCACTTCGAAGCGGTGATAGGTCCCGTTGTCCCCGCGGCGCTCCAAGCCGAGCTCGACGCGATAGTCGCGATACGTCGCCTCGTCATCCGTGCCGTCAGCCCGCTTGATCGCGTAGCTGTTCCCTCCCACTTCGCCGGCGACGTAGCACCACCAATCGCCGTGAACGCCGTCGAAGAATCTCTGCAAGATGCGCGGTCGTGGGATGATCGCCTCCATTCGCCAATCTTCGTTGGGCGTCCAGATTAGACCGCCCACCGGGATAATTGGCAGCGTAGCCCAGCCGAGATAGGCGACGCCGCCGGCCACCTGCCAGCGATCGTTGAATGTATACAAGCCGACGGCGCGCCCCGTGACGCGAAACGCTTGCGACGACATATTTTGGAAATCGCTGTAGATGCTTGGCGCCACCGCAAAGTCGACGCCCAGCTTCGGCGTGACCTGACGCAGAATCCGAAACTCGAGCGAGACGTCGTACAATTCCGGCGGCAGATCGACCGGCACAGGACCGTTCAGCCAGTGGACCCCGAAGTAGGGCGTGATCAACAGCGGCTTTTCGCGCGTGAAAAAAGGAAACGCGAAGATGGTCTGCCACGTCAAGTCGGTCATCCCCATGCCGGTGGCGCGATTGCCGGCCATCAAGAACGTTTTTCGGACCGTGGTCCATTGCACGATGCCGTCTTTTGCCATCGGGGGACGCGCAGGCTTCAAAATGGCCGATTGCTCGTCCGGATCCAACAAGTTGTAAGGCAGATCCGGATCGCGCGGATCCGTCAGATAGGACGAGTTATCGCCCGACGGAGGAACCATCGCCAGGCGGTCTGGCGGTCGGTCGAGGATTGATCCGTCGGCCGTGGGGAGCGGCGGCAAACGTCTCGGCGGCAAGAATCCTTCTTGCAAGCCCGAGCCGGTCGTCGGCAGAGAAAATGGCTCCAGCGCGCGGGGCTCGGCCGGTGGGGGATAATTGCCGATCGGTTCACGAGCGCCAACCTGCCCTTGGGCCGTTCCGCAAGCCAGCGCGCAGCCGAGCGCCAGAGCGGCTCGCGAGCCGACCTGAGCGCCGCGACGTTGTTTCTTGCGCAATCCGCCGGACATTCAGCCTGGTTCCTTCAGGTTTGCACGTCAGAGGCAGTGCATACAGCGAATCGAAGATCCTGCCCTATCCGCCATTAAAATGAAATTCCGCCGCGCAACATCGCAGTGCCGTGGGGATACGCGGTGGCGCCGCCGTCGCGGTACATCAAACGCCGATTGAAAACGTAGCCTGCTTCGAAATGTCCGCGTCGACCGGTGGGGCTGATCCACTCGGCGCCCATGCTGAGCCGTAAATCGTTGTAATCGACGACGTCGCCAACTCCGTTATTGCTGACCGTCCAGGTATTTCCGCCGTACTCCCCTTCGACGAAACCCCACAGATTGGAGTTGCGAATGGTGGCGATACGGTGCGCTAGCTTGGGCCGCGGAAACAAAACTTCGAAACGAGCGTCCGGCGTGGGAGTCCAGATGACGCCGCCCGCCGGCAAAATGCGGACGGATATGCGGTCCAAATAGACCACGCCGGCGACGAGTTGCAATTGCGGCGAGACGGTGTAAATGCCCACGCCGCGCGCCGGAGTGCGGAAGCTACGGCCGGTCACATAGTGAAAGTCAGTCCACACGCCGGGGCGGATTCCCAGGTCCGCGCTGAAGCGCTGTCCAAATTGCGGCTTCCAAGCCACGTCGAGATACGCGCCATACGTCTCGGGCGGCATGGCCGGATCCGCGGTTCCAAAGCCAGCAGAGTTCGGCCCGTTGAAGATATTCGCCTGAAAGCCGGGCGTGACCAGGAACGGGTTGCGCGTAATCGGGATCGCGAAGCTGGCGCTCGTTTCCAACTCGGTGATTCCCAGGTTCGAGCCCTGGTTATTGCCGAATAGGTAGGCCGAATCGAACGAGACGTCCTGCAAAAACCGGGTCGCCGTGCCAACAAAGCCTGTCGGCTGTCCAGGGACCGGCGCAAATGGATCGGGAGCTACCGGCGGCGGATTCGCGGCGCCCGCCTCGTATGGATTGAAAGCCGGCGGCGCAGAGAATGTCGGCGCGCCGGGCGCAGGGGGAGTATACGGCGCGCCCTCGGGCACCTGCGAAGGGAATTGCACAACCGGCGACTGGCCAAAAGCCAGCGTCGATGTGACAAGAATCAGAACGGCCGCCAGGCCGCTTTTCCAAAGCCGGTGTCTCAGAGGGAATCCTCGCGTGATGTCCCGCGCGTCCGAGTTCGGACGGGAGGAGAGTCGCGTTGAATACCAGGGCTCAGAAAATCGGTCAAGATCGAGGAGCGATTTGCCGACAGCGCGACGCTGGCAATCGAACGCCAGCAGCCAAATCGGCCCCATTTTGCCAGCTATCAGAGTTGAGCCGGTTGCGGGGCCTGAGGCGAAGCCTGCGAATCGAGCAGAAAATTCTTCAGCAACTGCTTGCCGACGCTGGTCAGAATCGACTCGGGATGGAACTGCACGCCGAAGATCGGAAACTCCACGTGCCGGACCGCCATGATCACGCCGTCGGCCGTTTCGGCCGATACGCGCAGCGCGTCTGGCAGCGAGGCCCGCTCGGCGATCAGCGAATGATAGCGCATCGCCTCGAACGAGGAAGGGATGCTAGCGAACATGGGGTCGCCTTGATGAAAGACGCGGCTCGTCTTGCCGTGCATCACCGATTCGGCCCGCACAATGCGTCCGCCAAACGCGTGCACAATCCCTTGATGTCCCAGACAGACCCCCAGCACCGGCACGCGCGGGCCAAGCTCCAGGATCGCCCGCTTGCAGATGCCAAAGTATTCCGGATCATCGGCGCGTCCCGGCCCCGGCGAAATAATAATCCGCTCCGGCGCCAGACGCGCCAACTCAGCGAACGAAATCTGATCGTTCCGAAAGACGAGCGGCCGCGCGTCGATCTCGCCCACGTATTGATAGAGATTGAACGTGAACGAATCGTAGTTATCGAGAATGACCGTGTTCATGGCGTTGACGTCTCGACGCTTGTCATCGCAGCCTCGTTGCACGCCTTCACATTTCGCAGCGCCGAGATCATCGCCCGCGCCTTGTCGAGCGTCTCTAGGTATTCGGCCTCGGGCAGGCTATCGGCCACGATTGCGCCGCCGACGTTGAAATAACAGACGCCGCCACGTTCGACCGCCGTGCGAATGACCGCCGAGAGGTCCATCGGTCCGGTGAAATCGAAATAGCCGATCGCGCCGGAATAGACGCCACGTTTGACCGGCTCCAACCGATCGATGATCTTCATCGCCTCGATCTTGGGCGCGCCAGTCATCGACCCGCACGGGAACGACGCCTGCACCAGGTCGAGGGCGTCGAGACCGTCGGCCAGCTCGCCGCGAACTGTCGACACCATTTGAAACACGGTGGCGTACGGTTCGACCACCATCAACTCCGGAACTTGCACCGTGCCGAACTTGCAGACGCGACCGAGGTCGTTGCGAACCAGGTCGACGATCATCACATTCTCAGCCCGATCTTTGACGCTAGAAGCCAGCTCGCGGCGAATCCGCGCGTCATCCCGCGGCGTGGCGCCGCGCGCCCGAGTCCCTTTGATCGGCCGGCTCTCGGCCACGCGCCCCGACGAGAGGCTCACGTAGCGCTCCGGCGAAGATGAGATCACCCGTCCCTCCGGCAGATTCAAATAGGAAGCGAAGGGCGCCGGGTTGATTCGCCGCAGCTCTTGATACAGCTCCCACGGCCGGCCAATCAGCGGCGCCCGCAATCGATGCGTCAGGCAGACCTCGAAGACGTCGCCGGCCAGAATGTGCTGCTGACACTGCTCAATCAATCGGCAATAGCTCACCTGATCGAATTGGGCCTGCACGTCGAGCGTTGTGGCGGCCGCTCGTTCGGACGTGGGACCGGTCCAGCCCGGGGCGGCCTCTTCCAGCTCGAAGGATTCGATCCGGCGCAGCGTCTGGTCGCGCAGCGTCTTGGCGTTCGACTTCGCAGCCGCGTCGTCATCTCCGCGACCAATCACCGACAAGAACGCGCGGCCTGAAC
>DASXPZ010000347.1:0-7072 GCA_036493275.1 Pirellulales bacterium | reverse complement strand
AAGGCTCGGTTCCAGAGCGATTGCTTTGGGAGCGCCTGCGGAGCGGCCGGTTGTTAGGACTGAAGTTCCGTCGGCAGGAGCCGGTCGGAGATTTCATTGTCGATTTCGTTTGCATCGCAAGCAGGCTTGCAATCGAAGTCGACGGTAACAGCCACAACGAGCGCGCAGACTATGATCGAGGCCGAGCGACTCAGATCGAATCGGCCGGCTTTCGCATTCTTCGCTTCGGCAACGATGACGTGCTCCAAGACATCGAGAGCGTGCTGCGGGCGATCATTCTCGCCTGCGGTCTCGACCCAGAAAGCAGTGAGCCGACAAAGCGAAGTCCCGCCAACGATAAGAAGACTTAACGACAACAGAGAGCCCGGCTTTCTAACCCTTCTCCCCCCGGGAGAAGGTGGTTCGCCGACCAACGCTATGCGTCGGCGCCGCGAACCGGATGAGGGCGAGTGCTGCGAGAACGCGTTGCCAACGAGAAACCGCGTCCGCGCTACTGGCCCTCACCCCGACCCTCTCCCGCAGGGAGAGGGAGAAGAAGAAGCACACACCTGCTCGCGGAGTCGCGAGCGCATTCGGCCCGCGCCGTCGCGCAATATCGCGCCACGCCAGCGCTGGGCCAGACAGAACAAACGCAGATAGGAAAACAATCAGAACATGTCCTCAGAAAACCTCGAACGGGCGCTGCTCGAATTGCTCAAGCGCCCCGAATACCGGCCGATCAAGCCGAAGCTGATCGCCAAGCATCTCCATCTCTCGCAAGACCGCGTCCACGACCTCAAACGCCTGATCAAAAAGCTCGTCAAGCGCGGCGTTGTCTCGTACGGCCCCAACCACCTGGTGCTGGGCCTGGCAGGCGCCGCCGAAACGGCCGTTGAATCGTCCGCCGACGCGGCGGGCCAGCCGGCGGTGGCCAAGACGGTCGCTTCGACCAGTAATCGCGTGACGGGCGTCTTTCGGCGCGCGGCCGGAGGCTTTGGCTTTGTCCGCCCGGTGAACGCCGGAGTGGCCCACACGCGCGAACAAGATATTTACGTTTCGTCTGAAGACGCCGGCGACGCCGCCAGTGGCGACACCGTGCTTGTGCGGCTTGGATCGAAAGATCGCGGCGGGCGGTTCCGCAATCCGCGCGGCGTGATTGTCGAAGTCCTCGAACGCGAAACCAATCAGTACGTCGGCGCTTACTTCGAAGCAGGCGGCCTGGCGATGGTGCAAGTCGATGGCACCGTGTTCACCAAGCCGATCATCGTCGGCGATCCCGGCGCGAAAAACGCCAAGGTCGGCGATAAAGTCGTCTTCGAGATGGTCCGCTTCCCCACGCACACCCACGGTGGCGAAGGGGTGATCACCGAAGTTCTCGGCCCGCGCGGACAGCCGGGGGTCGACACAATGTCGATCATCCGCGAATTCAACCTGCCCGAACATTTTGCCGATGACACGCTCGAAGCGGCGCGTCAGGAAGCGCTGAAGTTCGACGAGCAAGTCCACCCCGGCCGCGATGACATGACCGGCGAAGTGGTGATCACGATCGATCCGGTCGACGCCCGCGATTTCGACGACGCCATTTCGCTCGAGCGCACGAAAAATGGCCATTGGCGGTTGGGCGTGCACATTGCCGACGTTTCGCACTTCGTCCGGCCCGGCTCACCGCTCGATCGCGAAGCGCTCAAGCGCGCGACGAGCGTTTACCTGCCCGATCGCGTGATTCCGATGCTTCCGGAAGTGATCAGTAACGGCCTGGCCAGCCTGCAACCAGATCGCGTCCGCTACACCAAGACGGCGATGATCGAGTTCACGGCCGACGGCGCCCGCGTGGCGGTCGATCTCCATTCGGCGGCCATCAAGAGCAAGCGTCGCTTCACCTACGAAGAGATCGACGAGTACCTGGCCAATCCCGATGAGTGGCGCAAGAAGCTCACGCCCGAGGTGTTCGAGTTGGTCGCGCGGATGCACGAGCTGGCGATGATGCTCCGCAAGCGGCGTTTCAAGCGCGGCTCGCTCGAGCTTTCATTAAGCGAAGTGAAGGTCGATCTCGATGACGACGGAAAGGTTTGCGGCGCGCACCGCGTGATCAACACCGTCAGCCACCAGATCATCGAAGAGTTCATGCTGGCCGCCAACGAGGCGGTGGCCGATACCTTGGCCGAAGAGGAATTGCACTTTCTGCGTCGCGTTCATCCCGCGCCAGATCCGCGCCGCTTGCAGGCTCTGACCGATTTTGTCACCGAGCTCGGCTTCAAGACCGACAGCCTGGAAAACCGGTTCGAGATCCAAAAGCTACTGGCTCTAGTGCATGATCGCCCTGAGCGGCAAGCGGTGAACTACGCGATCTTGCGGAGCCTGGCGCAGGCTGTGTATGGGCCGCAGGTCGACGGGCATTATGCCCTGGCAAGCGATTGCTACTGCCATTTCACGTCGCCGATTCGCCGCTACCCGGACCTGACGATTCACCGGTTGATCGACGCGATCTTGCGGAAGAAAAAGCCTCGCAACGATCTGGCCGAGCTCGTCTCGCTGGGTGAGCATTGCTCGACCCGCGAGCGCCGCGCCGAGGCGGCCGAGCGCGAATTGAAGAAGATCAAGCTGCTCGATTATCTCAGCACAAAGATCGGGCTGGAGATGGACGCCGTGATTACGGGGGTCGAAGAGTTCGGCTTATTTGCGCAAGGGATCGAGCTGCCGGCTGAAGGCCTGATCCACGTCACCTCGCTGGCCGACGACTTCTACAGCTTCGACCGCCGCAGCCATTCGCTTACCGGCCGCCGCTCAGGCAACGCCTTCCGCCTGGGCGATCTGATCCGGGTGCAAGTCGCGAGAATCGACCCCGACCGCCGCGAGCTCGATTTACGGATCGTCGACCGCCGCAAGCGGACGCCGATCGTCGAGCCGCCGAAAAAGACCACCGGCCGCTCGCCATTGCGATCGCCCGGCGAAGCAGTGGAAACCGCCGCGCCGCCGAACGGCCGCGGCGGGGGCCGCGCTGCTGGAAATTCCGGCGGGAAAACGGGCGGCAAAAAATCGGTGGGTAAGAAGTCCTCGCCGCGCAAAGGGGCAACGCCGAAAGGAAAAAAGCGGGGGCGATAAACGCGAGACGCGCGTCTCGTGTAATGAGCGGCAGGGCGCGAGCCCTCCGGTGCATTACGCGCAGGCGCGGAGCATGAATCGAGTAACGCCCGAACCGCAAAGAACCGGTGGGCTTGCGCCCATCCGCCTACGAAGCCGTCTGAGAGGAATCGCCTTCGGGGATTGGCGCCTCGCTGCTGGGTGCGGCGTTTTTTGGAGGAACCAGTGCGCCGAGGATAACGAGAAGAGACGAAACGGCAGCCCCGGGAAACACCCCGAGGTTCATGTCGCCATCGCCAAGTTTCGAGCTGATGATTGCTCCGATCAAAGCGCCTGGAAAAATTGCCAGTAAGGCGGCGATGAGCACGCCACCACGTCGGCGCGTTGTTAGGAGGCAAATGGCCGCTGCACAAACAATGACCCATCCAATGACGAAGGCTGAAACTCGGGCTACCGGCTCCAAATTGGCGACCGCGTCCCACTTTACATCGAGCGGCAGATTCCATTTTCGAGTCGAGAACGACATGCCTGCGAAACCCACGCACATCCATGTGATGTAGTGGAACAACTGCGTCAGAGTGTAGCGACGGCGAGACATCACTTTTACTGCATTTTCTAGTAGGAGGGCAAACGCTGACTCTATGATAACCTTAGGCGACTTGGCGAATCCAGAAATGCACTTCCCAATTGAACGTCGGCGGCTTCGCCCCCACCTTGCTCCGCGCCCCCACCCCCTCCTATCATGCAAGGCATGCATCCCGCTCAATATGATTTCGACGTCCTGGTGATCGGCGCCGGGCATGCCGGGACCGAGGCTGCTTCGGCGGCTGCGCGGCTCGGCGCGCGGACGGCGCTGTTGACCACCAATTGCGACACCGTGGGCCAGATGAGTTGCAACCCGGCGATCGGCGGCGTCGCCAAGGGGCAGATCGTTCGCGAGGTCGACGCGCTCGGGGGCCTGATGGGGCGGGCCATCGACGCCACCGGCATCCAGTTTCGCATGCTCAATCGCCGCAAGGGGCCGGCGATGCACAGTCCGCGGGCGCAGGCCGATAAAAAAGCGTACCAGCAAGAGATCAAACGCCTGATCGAAGAACAGCCGAGCCTCTCGCTGCGGCAAGAGATCGTCGAAGATCTCCTTTCCGAGCCGGCGGCCGATGGCTGCCAGCGAATCACCGGGGTGAGCGTCCGTGGCGGCGCGATCTATCGCGCGCGGGCCGTCGTGCTGACCACCGGCACATTCTTGCAAGCGCTGATGCACACTGGCGAAGCGCAAACGCCCGGCGGACGGGCGGGCGAGGGAACCACCGCCGGCATCAGCGGCGCGCTCCGTCGATTCGGCTTTCGGCTCGAACGTTTCAAAACCGGCACGCCGCCGCGGCTGAACGGCCGCACAATCGACTACGACCGCACGGAGCTTCAGCCAGGCGACGGTGATCCGCGCCCCTTTTCATTCATGACCGACAAGCTCCAGCAGGAGCAGATGCCTTGCTGGATCACGTACACCAACGAGCGCGTGCATGATTTGATCCGCGCGAATCTGTCTCGCGCGCCGATGTACACCGGCCAGATTCGCTCGGGCGGCCCGCGCTATTGTCCTTCGATTGAGGACAAGATCGTTCGCTTCGCCGACAAGACGCAACATCAGTTGTTTCTGGAGCCTGAGGGGCGCCACACGCGCGAAGTCTACGTCAACGGCGTTTCGACCAGCCTGCCGCGCGACGTGCAGGACGAAATGTTCCGACACATCCCGGGCTTGGAGCGGGCCGAGATCATGCGCTATGGCTATGCCGTGGAATACGATTACGCACCGCCCGATCAGCTTTGGCCGAGCCTGGAGACAAAGCGCATCGCCGGACTGTATTTCGCCGGACAGATCAATGGCACCACCGGTTACGAAGAAGCGGCTGGGCAAGGATTGATCGCCGGGGCAAGCGCCGCCTTGCAACTCAAAGGAGAAGCGCCGCTCTTGCCGGGTCGAGATCAGGCGTACATCGGCGTGCTGGTCGACGATCTGGTGACGCGCGGCGTGGACGAGCCATACCGCATGTTCACCAGCCGCGCCGAATATCGTCTGCTTCTGCGGCACGACAACGCCGATCGCCGGCTCACGCCGCTGGCGCAACGGGTCGGCCTGATCGATAGCGACCGCTGGCGCCGGTTCGAGCGCAAGCAGGCCGAGATCGAGCGTGTCGCCGGGCTGCTCGAAAGCACGCGCTGCGAGTTGGAGCCGCTATCGAAAATCTTGCGGCGCACGGAGTCGACCTGGCAAGACATGGTCGCCCGGCTGCCAATGCTGGCCGGCGTGGCCGAGGACGTGGTGGAGCAGGTCACGCACGACGTGAAGTACGCAGGCTACGTCGCTCGCCAGGAGGTCGATATCGATCGCCAGCGGCGGCTGGCCGAAAAACGGATCCCCGCCAATTTCAACTACGCGGCGATCGGCCAGCTTCGCGCCGAGGCTCGTGAGAAGCTGAGCCGCGTCCAACCAGCCAGCCTTGCCCAAGCCAGCCGGATCAGTGGAATCACCCCAGCCGACCTCGCCCTAGTCATGGTCCATCTTTAGTTCGACGCTGCCGCGTCGGATGTGGTGGAAAACACGGGTAGTCGTTTTGCGTTCACTGGCGGTTGTGAGTGGAGGGCTGGGGTTCCTCCTGCGCAGCGCTGGTCCTTCACCGCGGAGCGTGGGAGGTCCAACTTCGACCTTTGCCTCTTCTGGCCGATGGCTCTCCGGCATGCAGTGTCGCTGATGTAAAAGCCCCGGCGGGGCTATCTGGGGGCCTTTTGTGCGCGTGACACAAGCCCTAATTCGGAGTTTTATGCAGATTGAATGAAACAGCGTAACTCATTATTTTCAAAAGGGTTGTTGCAATAATATCCGTATTGACGCGGCCCGGAAGATGGCTATAATTGGCCTAGGTGGCAAATTCGGCAATCCGGGCAGAAGCGGACGAAGTTGCCGAATACGTAAGCGCAGTGACGTAAAGGATTTACGAATATCGCGTGCTAAGGGCTAGTTCATTAACTAGCGACACACGGAGGACTAGGAGCTCTCGCCGCCATGAACGTTCCCTTGGGCAAATGAGGCCCTTGGCAGACGTTGCTAGGGCCTAAACGGCCCTTCTGGCGCTTGAGTCCCGTTGAGACTAGCCTGACCATTGGCTAGGGAGAGGGATGGTTAGCAGGTATGAAGACTGTATTCACGACGGGTGAAGCCGCCAAAATCTGTAAGGTTAGCCAGCAGACGATTATCCGCTGCTTTGACTCGGGGCAACTACAGGGCTTCCGCGTGCCGGGGAGCCGTTTCCGACGGATTCCGCGCGATAAACTGTTCGCTTTCATGCGAGATAACGGCATCCCGACCGATGCCCTGGAAAGCGGCAAACGCAAGATCCTGATCGTCGACGATGACGAAGAGTTGGTTGAGCTGATCACCGACGTGCTGCATCGAGACACCCGTTTCGAAACCCGCAGCGTCAACAACGGCTTCGACGCCGGCATGATGGTCAAGGAATATCGCCCTGACCTGATCGTCCTCGACGTCATGCTGCCGGATATCAACGGCAAAGAAGTTTGCCAGCGCGTCCGCGGAGACAGCACCATGGACGACGTGCGGATCATCTGCATCTCGGGCATGGTCGAAGAAGACAAGATCGAAGACCTCCGCGCGGCCGGCGCCAACGACTTCATCCACAAGCCGTTCGAAGTCGACCAGTTGATCGAGCGGATGTGCCAGTTGCTCGATATCGAGACCCTGTCGCCGGGTTAGTTTGCGTCCGCCAGGTCGATTGGCGTGCAAAGGGTCGCGTTCGCGCCGACCATTTAGCCGATACCATAAAAAGATTGCGTCCATCGGATTGGGCATGCGGAGTTGCAAGTCGCGCGGCGTTTGTCCTGCACGCGCTACTGCGATTGCGTTACTGTGCATGCCCAGTCCGTGATCTCATTCCGGTAAACGCCTGCTGGCCAATGGCCGCGAGCGTTGGCTGGAATCTTTTTTTGCAGCACGAAT